>JBCBZV010000115.1:0-12843 GCA_039815155.1 Pseudomonadota bacterium | reverse complement strand
TTTGCGTGTGTTTGGGAAGGACTTGCTGGAAGCTTTTTCATGCTCACGCCAGTTAGGTAATGATAATCATTAGCAAATGATAATACACCTATCGAATCGCAGGACCAACTTTGAGTATCAAAAAGGTCTCGACTGGCGTTGCTTGAGAGCGCTCGCCGCGATGCGGGTGTTTGTACCCAGGTTGGTGCTAACACGATTGCGTTGAGCCAGGCAGAACTAGTGGCAGGCAACCACAGGTAGCCACATACGGGAAGCCTGCTGCTGGGGAAACGCTAAATTCTGCAGCTGTGAGAGCTGCGCCGAAGAGCCAATTTAATCCGCGTTGATTGCGACAACTCGTACGCTGATTCCGGCCGCCGCCACGCTACGGGAACGCTCGTTGTAGTCGATGGCGTTTCCATAGTGAAAACGACCGAGAGGTAGACTCTCTAGCGGATCGAGCTCTCCATCTGCGAATCGCAGACGCCAGAGGAGTCCTTCTTTTGTGGTCACGAGCGCGTAGGACTCTCCCTTTTGCTCATAGGTGATAATGTCGAAAGCGAAAATGCGTCCGATATTTGGATTGCGAAGAAGATTGGCCGAGTCACGGTTTTCGATTTGATTTTCAGACAGCCCGTAGAGCCAGACATTCCAGTCTTGCTGGCCGATGGCGCAGTTGACCACCAGCAGGTTGTCGCCGTGCACCGCTAAGTCGTTCACTCCCAGTCGAGCGTTCGCGTTGAAAAGGCGTTGGGACAACACAACGCCATCGGTAATGCGAACCTGGTGGAGGCCTCCATCTTCGCCTCCAGCAATGACGATTCCATCTTTCCAGGCCGCAAGTCCACGTATATGACGCAAGGGCTGCTCAGCGTGAAGGTAATCAATGGCATCTCGCATTCGCAAGTTAACCGCGCGTAGGAGCGATAGCTTTGTATTGGTGCCCACAGACCAGATCAGCAGATCTCCATGTTCATGACCGGTAACGAGATAGCTTTTCTCATCGTAATCAACGAAGAGTCCACTGACAGCAAAGCCATAGCGGCCGGGGTACGGCACCAACTCCGGTAAAAACTGATCCCCGGTCTCTTTTCGCCAAGTCATCAGCGAATCTTCACGGTCCGAACTGACAAATGTCGTTGCATCGCCAGTCACCAGCATCTGTACACCTTCGCCGCTGGGCATGCTCATCGCTGCGAGAAGCTTCGGTGGTGAATTCGACGAGGAGGAAACTTCGAACAGGCTGATCGTCCCGTCCCAGCGGCCGACGAGAAAGCGCTGCTCATCGAGCCAGCGTACTTGCTGGGCCATGGCATAGGTTACACCCGAGACCTGTAGCCCAGCCTTGTCAGCATCCGTAGCGCTCCCTTCGGGGGGCGTTGGCGTCGCGAGAGCCGGCGTAGCTACGATTGCATTCGGTGTTTCGCAGGCTGCAAACAGGGGCAACATAGCGGCACAACAAAAAACTGAGCAAAGGCGAGAAGCTTTCATAGACGGCAAGTGTAGCAGTGGCCGCGACATCACCAGAGCATCCCGGAAAGCACCATTTTAACTGGGCACTAGGGTCAAACGGAGCCGATCTTGGGTGAGAAAGCTAGTCATAAAAGCTGGGAATAAGGTGATAGCAGAACAAGGTCAAACGTCTTTGCGAATAAGATACTTGCTAAAGTTATCCCGAACACTTGAAGCGTTCGATCCGGGAACCAAAAAAGATCTCATGATACGAGCAATACCCCAAATTTTTCTCGCGGTGTCGTTAGTCGCTGCGGCTGGAGTGCTGGCCTCTGATCAAACGGAAGCGGTGCCTGCCATGACCCGGCCGGCGCCGCTGTCGCTAGCGGTCAAGCTTCAGGAAACCGATCGTTATCGAGTTAGCCGTTCCGGAAAACACTTGTTTGTTGAGCTGAAGCATCCGCATCGGGTGCTGTCTACATCGGACGTCAACGGAGGACAAACTGAGTCGCTTCGCTATCTGGTGAACTTTCAAAGCCTCGAGCCCGCTGGCCACAACGAGCGCTTTGAAAAAATCATCGACCTCAGCCCCGCGGCCTATCACCAACAACTCGCCGAAGACCTAAGCGTGCGCGGCGCGCTCATGGCGAGTATGGGTACCGCAGCAAGTATCAATAACACCGCTTATGTATCCAAGCGGTTCCGCGACATCAGCGTAGACGCCTATGCCACAGCAGGCGTTAGAGGCAACGCGCTACGGGCGGGCGATCGGGCTAGCTGGTATCAGGGTGAGCAGGGAAATGAGTTCGTTAAAGACCATGGGACCATCAACATCATTCTGCTCATAAATCGAACGCTAACGGCTGGCGCGCTGGCTAAAGCCGCCATGGTTGTGACCGAAGCAAAATCCGCAGCATTGGCGGAGTTAGCAATTCCTAGCACTCGATCGCGTTATCTAGCAACGGGTACCGGTACGGACCAGTACATCATTGCAGCGCCGACCGAATCCGAGCTAAGCGCATTAGACAGCGCCAGCGGTCACCTGAAACTCGGTGAACTGATCGGAAGCGCAGTGAAAGATGCAGTGCTGGAGGCCATAGAACTTCAAAACGGTTTGAGCGCCGCAGCTACAAGAAATATTTTCCATGCACTTGGTCGCTTCGGTCTGACAGAAGAAGAGCTTGTAGCCCAGGTTGTCAATGCGGTAGGCGATAGCGATGCAAAGCTGTTTAGCGACAACAAAGAGGCCCTGTTTAATGATGCCAAGCTTGTGGCAGCGGCATACGCCTATGCCGCATTGCTTGATCGAATTGAATTCGGCGTTCTAACCAATAACATTCAAGCGGATGTCTTGATCGATCAGGCGGTAAATGCCGCGATCGCCGTTTCTGCGGACGGGCACTATGCTAACGACTTTCGAAGTAACTTAGTCTTTGATAACCGGGATCCGCTCGGCGCCTTTGTTCAGGCAATCGCGATTGGTTGGCAAAAGAAATGGCGATAAGCGGCGGACTCAACAGTCAATACGGGCGCCGACGACCCTCCATGCTTCGGTATTGTTGGTGGAGCTTAGCGGCAATTTTGACTGCTGCCATGGGGGCCAGCGCGAGTTTTGGAGAGAGCGCTCCTCCTAGTTCGCCACCAGCGATCACGATCGCAATGCTGCATCTCAGAGTTGAGTACGCAGAGCAAGAATCAAATATGAAGCTTGTTGAGCGAGGGGTGCGACTAGCGGCGGAAAACGGCGCCGATTGGATCACCACACCTGAACTGACCTTTACCGGCTACCGCTTCGATCTGCGCATTGGCACCGACTGGATACCCTTCGGCCCTGATCGCCATGTGCAGAAGGCAGCAGAACTTGCAGCTGAGCTCAAGGTCACACTCTTTCTTAGTCATCTTGAAAAAGTACGCACGGACAGCGGCGAGAGCAAAACCTACAACACGCTCTTTGTTGTCGATGAGACCGGGATTGTCGCCCGCCATAGAAAAATCAATACGATTCCGGTAGCAGAAGCTTGGTCCGATAAGGGGAACGTCGCTACGGTTGTGCCAATAGACGAGGTAAATGTCGGTTTGCTGATTTGCGCCGATGCATGGCCGGAGGAACCCACACAGTCGCTACAAGAAAACGGCGCCGAATTGATTATATCCAGCGCAAATTGGGCTCCCGGGAAGTACGGTCCGGGAGATATCTGGGAGAAAAGATCCGCCCAGTCCGGGCTGCCGTTCTTCGTCAACAATAGGACCGGCCGTGAGCGGGAGTTCGATCTCAGTCAGGCAGTGAGTGTAATTTCTCATCAGGGAAATCGAGTGCTGACCCATCAATCGACCGACTCAAAGGTTGTGCTGATTGAGTGGGATACGGCGAGGCATGCACTTATCGGCCAACGTCGGCTGCCGCTCCAATAAGCTCTTCCCATCGTTGTAAACGAGGTCAGCAACCCACATCTGCAGCCCCGATGACTTAGCTCACTCTAAGCCAGCTTTCGGTGAATGCGGATCAGTAACTCCTCAGCGACGAGCATAGCAGCGACCACCACCAAAAAAGCCAGAACACCATGCAGTGCCCCGGCAAAATGCACAGCGTCACCAAGCACCCGATCTATTGCGCCAAGCATCACGAATTTAGAGCCAAACAAGATAAGCCAGGCGCAAAAAAAGCGAATAGCGGTCCAAAGCGCGCCACTTCGTGCTTCGAACAGCTGAGCAACACGATGCTCCACTGCAAGGGTGGCCTGCAGCAAAAGCTGAAGGAGAACAGCAGCAATAAGCGCCGTGGAGAAGTTCTCTACTGTGACGCGGGACCAGTACTCGGCAAAGAGACTCAGAACGACCAGGTCAACGAAGATCGACAGCAAATAGCGAGTGAATAAACGCTGACGACTAGTGGGCGCCTCGGCGGCGGCAACGACATGATGATGAGGTTTGATGGTTGTTTTCCCCTGTCGGTGGCGGCGGACAAAGGCAAACAACCCAAACCGCCGCTGGCCAAAATCTGAACCAATTTAGTCCTTGGCCGATAGACCGCGCTTTGTTTCAAGATAGGTCGCGAAGCTACCAAGCCAGTGACTGCCCATATAGTGAATGTCTCCCAGCACCGCATTCAGTCCCGTAGTTCGGTGCACCTCTGCCACAGACCGCAAGGCGGCAATTCGCCTATCGCCTTCGGGCAGTCCGCTGATGATGCCTTCCAGCATCCAAGCACGGCTGGTGTTCAAGCCATCCAAATGAGCGAGCTTGCCATCACTTTTGTCAGTAACAACACCGGGAGTAAGCCACTGTTCGCCGCTAGTCGGCGCTAGCAACGGAAAAAACTCCGTTAGCCACTTGGCGAAGGTGGTCTCGTCCATGACGCGACGCATAAGATCTGCCTCTGCAAGGCACGGGGACAAAAAATCCTGACCCGATGGCTCGTAGGTCAGGGGGCAAGCTTTATCGTCGAGATACAGCTCCCGCACTCGTCGCGTGAGCAGTTGTTCAAAGTCTTTCGTTCCAGCGATGCGGCTCCAATCCAACATCAACGCAAAGGCAAAAGCGGTTTGACTGTGCTCCCCGGTGCGGATCGGAAAAGTCAGCTTTGGGAGCCACTCGCTCATATTTCGCACCGCCTGCTGCTCTAGCGGCAGCAGATTTTGCAACCATCGCGAGGCTTCCGGAAAAGACGACTCCCGCAGCCCAGCGGTCAGCTGAAGCAACCACGCTATCCCATAGGGCCGCTCGAAAGACGCCATACCGGGACGCTGATAGGTAGCCAGCTCACCGGCAATGTTCTCCGCACGGAAACTCTTGTCGAGCTTAGAAACTATGAGTTCCGCATCGATTTTTGTCGGGCTGGTATTGAGCAATCTCACCAACAGCCAGTGTCCATGCACCGAGGAATGCCAATCGAAACAGCCAAAGAATGAGGGGTACAAGACTCGAGGCGGTTTAAGATCCGCTTCGCTATTCATGAACAGCGCGACTTTGTTGCTGTACTCCTTGTGAATACAAGCCAAGGCTAAATCGGCAAACACGGCTTCGTAGCTACGCTCCGGCGGCGCTTCATCGGCAAAACAGAACGGACTTATAGTTAAACTCGCAAGCAGAACGAATGCTTGGCGTGCGGCTCTTGCCGAGTGGGTAAATGAGAAAATCATGGCGACAGTGTATGTCAAAACAAACTCACGATTTCGCCGTTCTATGTTTGAAGGCAATGATTTGACGACAATGACTAGCGGTTCCCTTTGTAGCGGTTCTGTTGGAACATGCGCGGCGATCTTTTTTTATAGAACAGGAACGAACCGATGCGGGTAGCGACCTGGAACATCAACGGTTTGAGGGCTCGGCAGGAGTTCATGGCTTTATGGTTAAAAGAGCGTCAGCCTGATGTTGTCGGTCTGCAGGAGCTGAAAACTCCGACGGAACTGTTCCCCCATGATTTCTTCCGCGAACTTGGCTATCACGCCTTAGTCCACGGTCAAAAAAGCTGGAACGGCGTCGCCATCCTCACCCGCGAACCCGCGGAGTTAATCACTACCGGTCTTCCGGAAGAAGAAGACTTTGGGGCACGTTTGATAACCGCTCGCGTCGCCAAGGACCTTGAGTTCACAACCGTGTACTGTCCTAACGGGAAGAGCGTTAGCCACGATGACTTTCCGAAGAAACTCAGCTGGTATGAAACTCTGACCCGTCACTACGGTTCTAGCCAGGCGCAGCGCCGTATCCTCTGCGGAGATTTCAACATTGTACCCACGCCAGCCGATAGCTGGCGTGGAGCTGATGGCGATGGTGAGGTTTTCCACACAGTCGACGAACGTCGGCGCTTCGATGCGCTCATGGACTCCGGTCTAATTGACCTTTATCGCGACCGTTATCCGGACCAAGGGGCATTCTCCTGGTGGGACTATCGCGGTGGATCTTTTTATCGCAACCAGGGCTTACGGATCGATTTCATTCTAGGCAACAAGGCCGTTGCAGGCGCAGTTCAAGAAGTGACCATCGACCGCGACTATCGAAAGAAAAAGGAAGGCCTGACCGCATCCGATCATGCTCCGGTATACGCAGACTTAGCCCTTTAGCTAGGCGAATTATCCGCTGCTTCGCGGCGAAGCGAGCGGGCCCAGCCCTCGGTTCCGACTCGTGTTCGATCGGGAGCAGAAAATCAATAACCTCTTGGTCATTGATCCTTCACGAGCCCTGTAGTATTTCCCCTACAAAGTATTGGCCGATGCATAGCGAAGGCTCGACGCCTTGTTGCAATAAGGTCAGAACTGATGGAAGAAACGGAGTTTCCGCATGAGCAATCTTATACAGAAAGCATGCATCTGGAGCGGTCCGGTGTTCGCGCTCATCATGCTCGTGAGCTTTCTGCTACTGGGCTTTATACCACCGCTACCGGCCGCTCTCGATGCGAGCGAGGTCGCTCAATACTACGAGGATCATCGGCTAGTGATTCGAATCGGCGGCACGCTAGTGATGCAAGCCAGCGTACTTATGATGCTTTGGATCGTGGCGATATCCATGCAACTACGACGCATTGAAGTCGGCCCACCCGTTCTATCCACGCTACAGGTGATCTTCGGAAGTTGTGGCAACTTCCTATTCATCCTAGTTTCGGCTGCCTGGTCTTTAGCGGCGTTCCGTCCAGAAAGGGAAGCAACAGAAATACAGGCGTTCAACGACTTGGGTTGGTTCCTTCTGCTGATGCCCGCCACCCTGCTCACCGCCCAGGCCCTCTGTATAGGTGTTCTCATACTGATAGATCAGCGAGAGACGCCATTGTTTAAACGCTGGGTCGGCTACTTTAATATTTGGATCGCGATCTTATTTTTACCAGGAGCACTAATAACGTTTTTCAAGACCGGACCGTTTTCGTGGGACGGGATCCTTGTGTTTTGGCTAGCGCTCACGTTGTTTCTGAGCTGGCTTTTCGTGATGGCGGTGGCGGTGAGCAAAGCGATCGATAGCGACACTTAAAACGGCGCCCACGAAGCACTAGCCAGTGAACAACGGCTCACTACGAATTGACGAGCAGCGATCTCCGGCGGAAGACGGAATCTGGCTGTTTGTGCTTGGTGACCTCATCGTCTTCGCGTTGTTCTTCGTTACTTTCATGGTCTACCGAGCGGACGCTGCGCCTAGCTATGCAGCTGCACAGCAGAGTCTGAACACGCAGCTCGGCACCGCGAATACAATCGCGCTGCTAACCAGCTCCTGGGTTCTAGCACTGGGCGTCCATAGCGCCAGACTCGGTGCTGCTCTGAACGCAAAACGAGCCATCTGGCTTTCCGCTTGCTTGGGGTTAGTTTTTTTAGGGGGAAAGGTCAGCGAGTACTACCTAAAGCTGGGCAGCGGGATTGCGGCGGAAGAGAGCGACTTCTTCATGTTCTATTTCGTTTTCACGGGCATCCACTTTGTGCACGTTCTTATAGGATTGCTTCTGCTCAGCTTGTTGGCCCTCTCGATAAAAACGGATCAACTGGGCGAACGCCATCTGCGGATGTTTGAGGGAGGAGCTATTTACTGGCATATGGTGGATCTGCTTTGGATTGTGCTCTTTGCACTTTTTTATCTGGTCAGCTGATTGCCTGTGGTTGACGCAAAACTAAAACTCACGTTCGTTTGGCTGGTGCTTTGCCTGACAACACTACTGTCTGTGGGCGCAAGTGAGGCTTCCTTTACCCAGCACCTTGCGCTGATCGCCCTGGGAATCGCATTCTTCAAAGTGCTCTTAGTGATGATCTATTTTATGGAACTGCCGCTAGCGACCCGGAAGTACCGCGCCGCCTATCTGGGTTGGGTGGTGGTGGTCTTGCTTGCTCTCGTAGCACTGGCGAGAGCCTGAACGCGCAGCGCTTGCCTGGGCCAAAACTTGCGACCTGTCATCACGAGTCTTAGCACTGAATTGGTTCTCTGCTTGTTTGGGGTCTTCATGCGTGGCGGATCGCATGGCTCCGCCCGCAAGTAATCGGCTAATTTTTCTCCGAAACGCTAGGTGCCCGTCGAACAACTCAAACCTTAAAATTCGTAACCGACACTCCCGAACACGGTTCTTGGTTGGCCGACACCTAAGGACAAGGTTCCGTTGTTAGGAGTGAAGTATTCCTCATCGGTCAGGTTTTTGATCCCAAGCTGGAAACGCAGTTGGGATCGTTGCGAGACGGGCAAATAGTAAAAAGCCGTTAAATCCACGACCGTATAGCTATCGAGCTCAAAGATATTGCGGCTGCTGGTGAAGCGATCACCAACATAAGTGGCACCTCCACCAAGACCTAGACCTCGCAGCGGCCCATCGGTGAATTCGTAAGTCGCCCAGAGGCTGCCGCTATTTTCTGGGGTCTGGCGGATGCGATTTCCCTCGTTCACTCCTCGGGTTACCTCTGCGTCGATAGTACGTGCAAAGTTAAAAATAAGGCTAAGGCCGTCAAAAAACTGCACCGACGCGTCTAACTCAACGCCACGCGATTCCTGCTCGCCATCCAATTGAGACACCCCGGTCACCGCATCCTCACCGAAGGGGACATTAGTCAAGGTGATGTCGTACCAGGCGAGGTTGAAGAGAAGCTTATCGTTCCAAAAACTGCCCTTAATACCCAACTCGAACTGCTCGCCGTCTCTTGGGTCCAGTAACACCTGTGCACCAGTAACGCGATTAGTACTCGCGTTGTTGGGTTGGAAGGACTCGCTGTAGCTTGCAAATAGCGCGACTTCGTTAGTTGGTTGAAACATGACGCCGGCGTTAACCGACAGGGCGGAATCATCATCGTCTTCACGCGAGCTGCTTGCTGGAATCGGAAGGAGAACGACGCCGCCCGTACCCGCTAGCGGAGTAAAAAATTGCGTGCTCCGAAAAGTCGCGTCGAAGATATCTCGGCGTACGCCCGCGGTGAGTATCCAGCTATCGCCAATGTCTACCCTGTCTTGAATGTAGAAACCGAGCTGGCTGCTCTCGTTTTCGTTGTCGATGTTCGGCGCTTGTTCCGCAAGGCTCGAACCCGGCAGACCGTAGACGGGATCAAAGATGTTGATTCCAGAAGAATTTGGCACCACGCTTCCTGCAGGTAACGTAGGAAACCCAGGTATAACACCCGCACCGGCTTCCGTTGCCGAAATGAATGCGCTGCTGCCAATTGCCTCAAATTCCCGATCAATGTAGTTAACCCCAGCCACGATGTTGTGCTCAGTAGCGCCTACTTCGAAGCCACCTGAAAGCTGCAGATTACCTAATAGCCTTCGATTCTCGTTGTCGAAGAGTTGCGCACCACGGGCCAGCGTTCCGCTTTCCGGGACGAAAGTGCTAGTAAGCGTGCTTGGGTCCAGAAGGGAATTAATCAGCAACGTAGTGACGAAAGGAAAGCTGTCTAGGAATCCGGGGGGAAACAATCCGGAGGCTATATCGTTTAAACCGCCGATTGGGAGGTTTGCGAAAGACTCGGTTTGCGTCTTTTGGTAGTTGATATCCGCATCCAATTGCCAACGCTGGTTAAAGCGGTGTTCGTAGTCCAACCTAAGCGTATAGCTGTCTGTCTTGTTACGATCCTCGTCCTCGCCGAAGCGAGTGCGGGTATCGATGTTGGGTATCGCAAGATTGCCATTCCCGTCTCCCACAACCACCATCCCTTCGTCAAAGGGCAATTCCCCCTCGGAATACTCGAAAGCGGCCGTAAAACGATTTTTGTCATCAATTAGCCAAGTCAGCGAAGGAGCGATGAGATCTCGCCGAACATTTGCAGCCGTGTCTGTTTCCCGAAATATCTCCGAGTCTTCCGTAAAAGCCACAAACCGATAAAGGAGACTGTCACTGTTGTTTAGAGGGCCGGTGAGGTCGAGCATCAGCTCTTGCCGACCATACTCATCGAAGCTTGCCGACACCGTACGCCGAGGATCAGCCTTTGGCAGCTTGGTCATCACGTTGATTCGCCCGCCGGGACTTGAGGTGCCCGCCAGCAGGGCATCGGGTCCTTTGACGACTTCTACCTGTTCAATATTTGCCGTTTGAATCCGCTGGCTATTGCGGGATATCTGAAGCCCATCGCGCCAAATATTCACGGTTTCGAAGCCACGTATTATGAAAGAGTCCGTGGCGCCACCGGACTCATTTCGCGCCTGCACACCGCTCACATTGCGCAATACTTCCCGCAGGTCGACCGCTTCCTGGTCGAGAATAATCTGTTCTGGAATGACTTGAATGGATCGAGCAGTATCGAAGAGTAAAGCGTCCGTGCCGGTCACGGAAGAAGCGGTTTGTGCGTCATACCGTGCAGCCCGTGTTCCGAATACCAGCAGTTCTTCGATGGCCTCGATCCGATAGCCTTCGGAAGTGGGTACCGCACGTAAACCGGTATCCAGCAAGAGTTGCCGCAGCGCAGCTTGCCCACTTTGCCGACCTTCGATAGCAGAGGTCGATACCCCTAAACCAAGCTGCTCGGGTAAAAACACAGTAGAACCGGATTGCGCTTCGTAGATTTTCAAGCTGTCCGAGAGTAATCCAGCAGGAATTCGGAACTCGTTTGTATCGTCGGTGAGCGTTTCGCTCGAGTGGACGTTGAGCGCATAGGTAGCCGAGAGCGCCAAAACAAACGAAAAAGCAAGCGCAGTCGATCCGCAGCGGCTAGGCGGAGTCAGTTTTATCATGAAGGAACCCGGTAACTAAGAATCGAATAATTGAGAACGTACAATTATTGAGAATGATTCTATTTTACACATGAACAGCGTGACCCGCATCCCGCTGCTATAAATAACCGCTACAATTTTGCGCAAGCGCCACTGAGAGTATCTAGAGCAACTACCGATGGAGACCCGGCATCAACGACTGATACGAGAGGCTCTTGAGCACAACGAGAAGTCCCGGAAAGAAAAAGCGGATCCCGCGCTAGACCTGCAAGACATATCGCTGGCTCATACAAAGGAGGACTACGTTCCGCGAACGCTCACACCTCATGAGTGGGAGCGTTACTACAATGAGTTTGGCGTACCGGCTGAGCACAAACGAAAGGATGCGGAGCGAGCCCTAGTAGCGGACCAAGAGAAGCGTTCATGGTGGCGTCGGCTACTTAATTGAATACTTTGTTCTTTCTAAATCGACTAGGACCCCTCGCGCACTGCTAGACGCAAGTCTAGTCTGCAACGAGCTACCGATCGCTGATTCGTCAGCGCAAATCCTGCACTTCCCACTGAGCCAAAACAGAGCGCAGCACGCTTACGAAAGCGATTGGCTCATCCAGCATTAAATGGTGACGGGCTCCCGGGATAGCAATTGTTGGTATGTCCATTCCGCCACACTCGCGAACATATGCAGCGGAATCGTCATCGAAGAGTACGCTTTCTTGTCCGTACACAATCGCTTTGCGACCAGGAGCAGACGCTATCTTCTGGCCCTGCTGCAGCATCCTTTCCGGCGCACCGAAGTCGCTGTCGAAGACGCTCGTATCAAATTTCCAGGTCCAGCCTCCCTCGACCTTTTTCAGCGAGTGGTAAGCCATGTAGTCGAACAGACAGGGAACGCCGACCGGTTGCATCGGAGACAGCACGAAGCGAGCTTTTGCGGCCTCGTAATCGGGATAAACACGATTGGGCCGGGTGCGATCAGAGCGCATGGGTTTTCCGTGTTTGAAATGGGCTTCAAGTCTTTCGGGACGAAGGGCCATCAGATCACAGATAACCACGCCGCCAAACAAAGAATGGCACTCCTGCATGGCCGTAAGCGCTACATGACCTCCATAGGAGTGGGCTATGACAACCGGCTTATGCTCATGCTCAAACAAACCCGTTGCACGTGCCACATCTTCCACCTCGGCGGCGCGAACCGTATCGGGGTAGGACGCGCGCACGCCGGAATCACCCATACCGGATAAATCGAAGGCCACCACGTGGTACTGCTCTGCTAGAAACGGCGCAATAAACGCAAAACAGCGCGCGTGCGCGAGAAATCCGTGCATCAGAAGTAGCCCCGGATTATTAGGGTCGCCCCAACGGAAGTAGTGAATATCACAACCGCCGGAGTCCACCCAGCCCTCTTCTCGTGGCACAAGCAGAGCCTTCTCAAACCACGCCGGAACCTCCCCCGCATCGGGTGGAAGTTCATTCGTTAGATCAGGAATCGAAGTAACCTGGGTATTCATAGCAGTCCAAAAACAGTCGAAGAGAGTCGCTTGAGAGCGAGAGCATAGAGTCTACGTTATTGATTCGTTTTGCGTTGGCTTTCCCCTGGCCCGCTCACCGAGAGAAGTCAAGCAAGTTCCAACAAGGACCTGAATGCTGATCCATCCAGAATGCCGCAATCTCGACCCTAACACTGCAATCCTCATTTACAATCAGTGCTTGCAATCAGCAGTCTCCGTCAAGAATCGTAATTTTAAAATAAGGAAACTCGAATAAGATGCTCACAATCCATCACCTGCGAGTAGGCCGTTCCATTTTTACTGTCTGGCA
>JBCBZV010000162.1:0-7983 GCA_039815155.1 Pseudomonadota bacterium | reverse complement strand
GGTGCTCAATGAATGCCTGCGTAAAAACGTGGGATTCGGGATTTTGGACAAAGTCTCCTATCCGGAGATCCCACCCCGAGTAGAGTACGAAGTGACCGCCTTTGGGAAACGCTTCATGAAAATCATCGACGACATTGAGGCCCTGCAAACGGAACTCGATCAAGAATCGCGCTACTGAGCCTGTTTCGACCCGTTAGTGCGAGCAGCGGGTCCGCGAGCTGCTAGCTGAGTTCATCTTATTAATCTCCGTTCTTTTCGATCCAATAAATTACCGCTTGAATTTTCTTGGCCTGTCTATAACATTGTTATAACATTGTTATATTATCGTTATAAATATTGGTCGGAGACGTGTTGAATGGATCGAAAAATCAGACGCCTGATCCTCGAAAAAGCTGCTAAGACGCTCGTCAAGACCGGTGGAGATAGGTTAACAGTGCGCCAGTTAGCGGCAGATGCCAAAACCTCTACCCAGTCGATCTATACCTTGTTCGGCGGCAAGGAAGGCATTGTGGTGGCTCTGTTCGAAGAAGGCTGGAAAAGGCTTATCGATGAGTTAGAGCAGATCCCTGTGACGACTGAGCCCCTCGAAGATCTATTGCACATTGGGTACTGCTACGTTCGCTTTGCAAGAAAAAACCAACATTTTTACGAGCTGATGCTTGGCAAAGGGGTTGCTGGTGTTTCCGTGCCGGACCGTGAGGTGTCCCACGCGGAACCTTGGTTAAAGATTACGCGCGATGCGGTTCAAAGAGCGATTGACGCAAAGCTGTTGTCAGGTTCGCCCGAGCTGATCGGACGCCAACTCTGGATCGCCGCGCATGGACACGTTGATCTGAGCAATCATGGATTCTTAAGCCCAAAGGAGGATGAATCTGTCGTCCGACAGATCGCTGCCGGAGTATTCGCAGCATTCGCCGGCCCAAAGCATGTTTACCGATTGAATCAAAACAACGTTAAGGACTTAGTCCGATGAAGAAGTACCAGCTTACTCTGCTCGGCGGTACCGGCGTCACCGGACGAAACACCTTTAGGCATCTCGCCGCTACGCTGGCGCCAGGTACGCCGTGGGCGATTGCGGGTAGAAATTCCGCACGCTTACAAGCGCTGAGGTCGGAACTCGAAAACCCCGAGAGCACGCCCGACCTAGTGATCGCTGATCTAAATGATCCAGCCACACTCGAGGCAATGATTCGCGATACGGAAGTGCTCGTGCATCTCGCGGGGCCCTACGCTGAATCGAGTGAGCCGATTTTCGAGTTCTGTCTGAAATACAAGACTCACTATGCGGACATCGGTGGAGAAACTTTTTTCATCAAGGACATGATTGCCAAATACCACAAAGCCGCTCGCGCTCGCGGCGTGATTTTTCTTCCGACTGCGGGTTATGAATCGGTCCCGTTTGATCTGCTAACTAAAATGACAATAGAGCATGTTCGAACGAAATTCGATGAGGGATGTAGGGAAGCAAAGATTGTCGCTGCATTCCATCAGCTTAGCGAAAAGAGAGATCGCCGTATAAGCGGGGGCAGTATTGGGACAATAAAAAATATTCTGCATGGGGATCACGTTGGTGCATTTAACGACATGGCTTGCCTACTCCCACCATCACCGGATAACCGCAGGACCGGCAAGCGAAACCGCGTGCTTTACAAAGCACGCTTCGATGAGGATGTTCAAAACTACGTCGGCCCATTGCAGCCGGCACCTTTTCTGAACGTCCCAGTGATACTTCGCTCCGCTCATCTTCTACGAGAGCAGGGACTCGACTACGGGGATGACTTTATCTATCGAGACTCCATGACGATGGAGTTTTATGCCTCTTCCCCTACGGCACAGAGAAGAGCCGCTCGGAAGAGCGCACGATTGAACGGGCTTCTTTCCCTTGCGATGCGGGGACCCAAGATCGCGCGTAAGCTTTTTCTACGCAGACTAGATGCGATGGGAATCCAACCCGGAGATGGGCCACGGGAGGACACGCTCGACCAAGTGGATTACGAGCTTAGAATGTTCGCCACTTCCGACACTGGCATTCGATTGCAGACCAGTCTGAGTGCTAAGGGTCATCCCGGCTACTTGTCGACGTCGAAAATTATAGCTGAGGTTGGGATTTACCTGAGCGAATTAAAAGCGCCTAAACCCCACCTATGCGGTGTTGTAACGCCAGCCTCGGTTTTGGGAAATGACTTTCTACCCAGACTTGAGCGTGCTCAAGTAACTTTTAGCATCGGCGGCCAGCGCAGCGACAGCTAGTCGGGAGCGGGTATGCGCTCCTTCATCATCGCTATGCCTGCGGCGTATACGCTTTCGGTAAACGCAATACACTTTTCTTCAGTCATACCCTTGGGCTCAAACTCACCGGTCCAGATAAATAGGGAAGAGCCATCAGCAAGCGGTTCAACTGCCATAGTGGCCCTGTAGTGCTCCCAGGGAAGGTTCCCACTCACGACCGAATAGCTGTAACTGTACTCCGACTCGGCCTCTAGTCGATCCACAATCTCATCGCCGTTGGCGAGGGTCAGCGTTCTCAGACAGCCGATGCCCTCGCCCTCTTGCAAACAGGCATCCTTTGGTCGGCCGGACCATTTCCCGGTGTCGCCAAAGTCACCCAATATCTTCCACAGCTCGTCCACTGGTAAGAGAAAGATCTGTTTGGCTCGCACGGTTGGCATTTTGCTTTCCTGTTTTTGGGTTCTTAGCGTGTTGGCCTTAAACGGTTCGGGTCACAACCAGCTGTTCTTCGAGTGTCCTCTAGGTGACTAATCAGCCATTGGTCGTCGATGCGTTTCATGACGAATACATCGACCCCGCAGTGATGAAACTCACCGTCGACATAGAGGTTGTAGGGTGTCCACGCCATCGCCAGATCACCGTCAATCAACACGGTTTCATCGAAGGTTACTTCATCGAGGTAGGCATTACTGGAACCGACACGATCAACGAAGTCGGCGACGCTGAGCAAGCCTAGGCGTGCGTCCCGAGTAAACTGTTGTCGGATCAGCGCAGCGTCGTTTTTGCGCATGCCATCAAATAGCGACGTCACCACGCCCAGTATTTGCGCTTCTGAATCAATCTCCTCGGGCGCACGGGTCTCGCTCCAACTCAGCGAGCAGGTAAACACCAAGAAAACGCTGGCCAGCCCGATTCGTAGACCATCGCGCACCCGGGACGCAAACTTTGCAGCTGAGCCGTACTCCTGGATTTGCTTCAAGACTTGCATGGATGGCTTACCTCCTCCGGTTGATCCAACTCCAACTCTTTTAGGGCCTTGAGTGAGCTAGTAACCTGGCCACCGTTGGTACTGGTTTCTAAGGACTTCAGAGCTCGTATGTACTCAAGGGCCGGCGCCCTACCGACTTCTAGGCTTTCTTTAATATGCGTCGCGCCACCTTGCTCAAGATTGAGTATAGGTACGTTCTCTTGGCCTTTGATCCTAAGTATCGTCCTACGGATGTTGCTAAGTGCAAAGGAACACGAAACTGTAGGGAAATCCACCCGGATACGACTTAAGCCCCATAACATCAGAGTCTAAGCGCTGAGAAAGAGCGTCCGACCCAAGGGAACTCAGAAACCAACGAACGTCGCAAATTGATCAATATCCAAGCGCGGGGTACGCAGCGTATTCACAGAAGCATCTAGATTGGGATAGCCCACAGCTATCCCGGAGTAAATTATATTTCGCTCCGGCAATCCAAGATGGGTATGGACCGTTTCACGGACGCTTCCCCAAGCTTCTTGCATACATGTGCCAAGCCCGCGGGATTCCGCGAGCAATGCGAAAGTTTGCATAAACATACCGAGATGCGCCCATTGAGGACGCAACAGTTCACGGTCGATTGATACAAACATACCAACGGGTGCACCGAAGAATCGAAAGTTATTCGCTAGCCAACTAAGACGGCCACGTTTGTCGTTGCGATCGATTCCAAGCTTTTCATACATCAATTCGCCGGTCTCGGTACGCAGCGCTCTGTAGGGGTCTTTTAATCCAGGAGGATAGACAGGAAATCTGCCCTGCTCTCCCCGTGGGTTTTCCATTAGTGTTTTTTGAGCAAGGTCACAGACCACCTTCAGCGGATCACCTGCTAAAACTGTTACTCGCCATGGTTGCATGTTGCTACCAGATGGAGACCACCGAGCTACATCTAGTAGCTCATGGATGAGTTCTTGACTGACCTCCCGGTCGGAAAAAGCGCGGGTAGAGATCCGCTTCTTGATAATCCTGTCGATTTCCATAGGCAACCACCGTTTCCCTGCACTGACCTAGAGCATTACTGGGTGCACTCTCTATAGATACATATATGTTTTATTATACAGATACGTATATTAATATAGATCCGTGGGCGCTACTCAACTCACCTTTAGGCAGACCCAGTTGAGAAAAACCTCAGAGCGCCCCAGCGTTGTGGAGAAATCCGAAAAAAAGATCTAGGTGGAAAAAGAGTAAGTGTCGTTGGCATTCGCCTACTGAGTAAGCTGGACCGACGGAAGTAGGCTTTTCAGCCGTGACTTGGCGACAAGGGGAAGGAAATGGCGGCAGACTTTGTCACGGCGCAAGATTGGGTCGATCAAGGTGCTTACCTGCGTAGTCGCTCGCGACACAATCACTTCTATCGTCAAGGAGGGCACGGTGACACCATCATTTTGCTTCACGGTATGCCAACCTGGTCTTACGACTACGCTGCAATCTGCCAATCAATCGAAGAGCACTACGAAACCATTTCGATGGATTTTCTTGGGTTTGGTCAAAGCGACAAACCCAAAGCCTACAATTTCAACGTTAAACAATCCGCTGATGCGGTAGAGGACTTATTGAGCCGGCTGGGGAGACAAAAGGTACACCTAGTTGCTCATGACTTCGGCACTCTTGTATCTCAGGAACTGTTACAACGCCACCGCAAGAATACGAATACCTTCGAGATCCAGTCGGTTACGGCGATGAACTGCTCCATTGTATTTGAGCTTTTTCGTCCAACTAGGCTGATGAAGCTCACGATGACACCAATAATCGGGGCCTTGGTGGCATTGATGACCAAAAAGGAACGCGTTCGCCCTGCGCTAGATGCGGCACGTGGAATAAGAAAGTTCACTGACACCGAGTTTGAAGAGCTATGGAAAGGGATCTCGAAGAACGGAGGCCACAAAATTTCACACAGGCTGTTTCGCTACAACAAAGAGCGAGCAAAGCACGCTGACCAGTGGGAACAAGCACTCTACGACTTCGAAGGGCCCGTTCAACTCATTTGGGGGATTATGGATCCCGTGTCCGGTGGTCATATTCTGGAGGCGCTTCGCTCGAAAATGCCGCGGGCGAAGATAACCAGCCTTCAAGATGTTGGACACTTTCCCCCACTGGAAGCCCCCAAAAAAGTGGCGTCAGCGATCCTAGCGTTCCTTGAAGAAAGATAGCCGTGACGGCACGCCAGTTTTCGGACACTGGTCGTCGACTTCAACGCTCAGTGAGGACGCTTCCTTGCTCGTAAACGTAGCAGGTTCCGAAAAGCATTCATCGCGATAGATGATTTCAATTCCCTTCACTGCAGTCTTTGGTGGATATCGCGCCCTGCATGAAAATCGCCATAGCTTCGCTAGCTAGTGACGCACGGATTGAGACGTCGGATACCCTCTGTAGCGCCAATCCATGAGCAATGGCAAGTTGTGATGCCGCAAACTCATAAGGAGAAATTTTTAACTCTAGGTCGAGGCGCTCGCAGCACTCGGAGATGATTTTTGACAGACGCCGACGATAAGCTGCGAACATTTTTTTACATGAATCGGACTCTCTCCCGCCGCGCATCACGTAGAGCTGAAATTCGCTGTACAGCAAGCAGTAGTCCGAATCCCGGCCAAGATTACGATAGCGGTGCTGCATTTTTTGAACGAGTTCATCTGCCGTTTCGACTTTTACTATTAGCTTATGCAGTGTGGTCAGCTCAGCTTCAAGATGCATCGATAGCAGCTCGAGAAAAATTGAGTCTTTACTTGAAAAGTTTGAATAGAAAGCCCCACGAGAATAGCCGGCATCCTCCGCGATCGTATCGATTGATGATCCTTCAAACCCAGATCGTGCAAAAGAACTGGCAGCAGAGTGTATCAACGCAAGCCGCGTCTCTTCCTTCTTCTCTGTGCGTGATAATCGTGCCATTAATGAATTCCATATTGGTAAATGCCCACAACTGTAACAACGCTCTTGGCACAAGAAAGTCTTCAAGCGCGAATGTATCTGAAACCACACTGCGGGCGGCACCGCGGGCGACACTCGCTACCCAGAGCATCATCGCGTTTGCAGCCTTAAAGAATCGCACACTGACAGAGGTAGAAGCAAAATTCAGCGATTCAGTTCGATTTGTAGAGACTGGAAACGCAGTTTATCCAGGCCGTTTGTATGCGCTGGGTTAGTTTTTATCGCGATCGATCTAGCCGCAGGATATTGATAAAAATTTAACGGCCTAAAACTATGAAGGTGATCACCAGTGAGAAAAGCTTATGTATAGTTGCCCGTTTTGTCAGATCGTACGTGGGGAGATTGAAGCGAGCGTAATTTACGAAGATGACTTTTCGATGGCGGTTGTTCCACTCCATGCACCCTATCCGGAATCAGCGGTTGTCTTTCCCAAGCAACACATCGACCATTTCACCAACCTTCCCGACTCGCTGGCTTCTCAAATCATGAAAACCGGATTTAGGATTGGCCAAAAAATAATGTCTGTTTATTCCCCGGATCGAATCGGAATGGGGGTCCATGGTTATGGAGTGGCGCACGCTCACTTCAACGTATTTCCGCAAAACCACCCCTTTGATGTTGTTTTCAAAAAAATGATTTACGTAAAAGAAGGTCAAGTGAGCTTCGGGTTTAAAAATTTACCGGTACCGTCTCGCACTCGTATGGATGAAATCGCTGAAAGGCTTAGAGACTAATTGAAAAGAAGGATTTTCGAACACTCATAGAGCTTCAAGGAGCAAGAGTGAAGGCAGGTAAAGAATAACCATGAAAATTTTTACGAACGTCTGCTCTGAAGATCTGCAGAAGAGCAAAGAATTTTATACGGCCCTACTTGGCTTAAATGTTAAGTACGATAGCGATTGGTTTGTACAGCTTTGCTCACCAGTCAACTCTGAAATCGAGTATGGGAACATTCAAAACAGTCATAACTTGGTTCCTAAGGAATATCGACAGTCTCCAAGTGGCATGTATGTGACGTTTGTTGTATCCGACGTGGATACCGTGTATCAGAAAGCTCTCTATATGAAGCTACCGATCATTCAGGAACCTCGTAATGAGTTCTATGGTCAGCGTCGTTTTCTTACAAAAGATCCTGATGGAGTATTGCTTGATGTCTGCTCTCCTTGGAAAGGGAATCCAGGCGACGCACAGCGGACTTCAAATACTCGAAAAGTCGGAGTCGAAACGTTTACAGTCCGAATGGCCCACCTAGCGTTAGGTGAAAATAAAAGAAGGGCATGATGGTCGATTGCCTAGCTATGGGTACGAATTAGATCAAGACCGAGCGGTGACTTAATTTTTTCAACAAAGGAGACGCTCTATTTATCCGTCCAAACCCGCTGCATTGCCCCAACTCAAACGCAGGCCAAAAGCACGACCAGGCTGGAAAGGTGCAAGTTCATCCGCGCTAGCGCGATACAGCTCGTCCGTGACGTTTGTCATGTAGAACTCCCCGCGCCAGCCGAGCGACAAGTCTCGTCGAATCGAACCGCTCCACACCCAAGCAGACGCTAGGTTTTGCTCGCCCGGTCCGGCGCGGTTCCTTTCTGGGCGATACTGGAGGTCGCTCATAAACCGAAACTGTCGTCCGGTGAGTTCTAAAACATAGCGAAAGCTCGGTGGGTTCAAATCGGCGAGTACATTGCCAGCATTGTCTTTTCCTTGCTGCCATTGATAGCTGAGGCTATGTCTGGCGAAGGTTTGGCTCGCAAGAAACTCAAGCTCAAATCCTTCGAGCGACGCATCGGCCAGGTTGTCAAAGC
>JBCBZV010000228.1:0-4046 GCA_039815155.1 Pseudomonadota bacterium | reverse complement strand
GTAGGAAAAACGAGCGCCTCGCGTCTACCCCGGAGCGGTAGTTCAGTTGGTTAGAATACCGGCCTGTCACGCCGGGGGTCGCGGGTTCGAGTCCCGTCCGCTCCGCCATTTAACCTATTGATTATACTCAATTTTTGTTTTCGCCTCGGCGGTTTTGGGTGCTTTCTCGGCGATTACGTGTGTTAATTAGTCCTTCAGCGACCTCGATCAACACTTCTTCGCCCCACTGGTTCATAGCTAGGTTTGCTGCAACACATACCAGCCTGACGTTACCTACAATGTATCCAGCTTTAGAGTCGATTCTGTCCAAGCTTGCCATAAATGGGCGCCTCTCATTTTTGCCGTTTCGTCGAAACTGAAACGGTATACCTGTCAGTTCACAGTACCCACTTGCTCTGTCCACGAGCGCCTTCTCGTCTTCCCGAGAAAGATGATATTTCTTTCCCCCGCGCTTCCTCGCCGCTCTAAAAATCTCCGCATACCCGGAACCCACCGAAAAGCGTTTTCCCACCCTTATGTCATGCTGCGCATGTCGCACATAGTTGGCCCTTGTCCTTGCGGCCTCATCGACCCCATCTCGCGTGTGCGGAAGCTTCAGTGTCTTAGAGTACGTCTTTCCGGCAACCCACCATCGAAGCCTGATTGTTCCGGCGCCCGTTAGGGTTATTCCGGCCGGAAGTCTTTCGCCCTCGAAATACCTTGTCTCACTTTGCATGCTTCAGGTTTGCGGGAAGCCCCTCAAATCGCTCCTCATCCAAGTCCTTCCTGAACTTCTCCACCCAGGTTGCATAGACCCGCAAAAACATCTCGGGACTGTGGCCCATTTGCTTCGCCGCATCGGCTGGATCAATACCGTTAGACAGTAGCTCGCTGGCGCGGGTGTGCCTGGCTGCATAAGGCACTTGGTAGGGTATCCGGGCCTTCTCATGAGCCTTCTTCCAAGCAGCATTGAAATGGTCGCTATCGAGGTGTTTGTTGCCCTCCGAGTTCTGGAAAATGTGGCCACCCTTGAAGCGAGTCGGCAGGTTATCCAGATGTGGGCGAACCCACTTTGGCACATAGACTCGGCGGCGCTTATTGGTCTTCGTGTAAGGGACGGATTGTCGTTTTGTGATCTGCTTGGATATATCAACCCAAGTGCCATCGTAATCAGACCAAAGAAGCGCCAAGGGCTCCCCCGATGGACGTAGCCCGCAGCCGAACAGCAGCGCGAAATAGGCAATCGGTTGACCCTTGAACCACTCATCGACGTGCAAGGCCGCTATCTTCGAAAGCAGGGCGTCTCTTTGGCCTGGCTCGTAGCTCTCCGGTGAATCGCTGTCTCGCCTTTTGAACTTTATGCCCGCACAAGGATTTGGGTTCACGTCCCCGTGGTCAAAGATGCCCGATAGTGGGACCAAAACGTTCTTCTTTGTTTTGTTGGCGATGTCGAAACTGGCTAGCGCTTCCTTTATCTCACGGCGGGTGATTTCTTTCGCGGGCCTTCCGGCAAAGATCGGCAACCAATAACGGTTGATGATGTTCTCGTAGCTGATGTGGGTGCTGTATTTGGCATCAAGGGTGTTCATATAACCCTGTGCCAAGTCTTCGAACAGATCGCTGTTCTCTTCACCGATGGTGATAGGGAGACCAAGATCAATCCTCGCCTTCAGCCAGTTGCGACGGTTCTTCGCAGCGGACTGGAGACTCGCACTTTCGGGATCGCCCTTGAGGGTTTCAGAGTGCGCGAGCTTTCCGTCTTTCCAGATTCGGATGCGAAGCCCTGCACCATCTGGGCTGATGCCCGTTGATTTTGCCATTCTCTTATTCGCTCCGGGTGGACGAACATCTTCTTACCTTCAACGTAGAAATGATACCCGCGCTCAAAGTGCCGGTAACACCAGCCGCGCACAGTGCCATCGCTTAGACCCCGAGATGCAGCGTAGTCTTGGCGCAGAATCCATTCGTTCATACGAACTCGCCCCAGCGGATGTAGCGCTTATTCTTCACTGCGACTGATATTCCTTCCAGGCATCTTGGACACGCTGGAATTGCTCGGCAGTTCCGCCTTTGTCTGGATGTGCAGCACTTTTAGCAAGTTGGTAAGCGTGCTTTACGTCCTCAGCGGGTGAGCTGGGAGATACACCAAGCACTGACCACCATGCCTTCCTGCTGTCATCCTCAAGGGCCATAAAGCCGGTAAAGGCCCGCTCCATCATGTCGCTGGCTCCCCAGCGTTCTATGCCGCGCAGTGCCTCGATCGTTTTCTGAATTGATCGCATGTTCTCAGCAATGGTGCGCCACTGATCGCAAGCAAATACCATCTGCCGCTTCTTGTAGGTGAAGTACACGGCCACACCTTGATCGTCTGGGGGTCTGCGTGATGCGTAGGGCAGGCCATCGTTTCTGAGTGGCATATCAGTCGATAGCACTGGCTGACGACCACCGAGCTTGCGGATTTCATCCATAAGACCATCACGCGCAGCGCCCATCGTTACCTGAAAGCGCGAATACTCTGGCCGTTTGCATCGAGGCCAGCCTTCAGGCCAGCACAACGGAAAAGCTGTTACGTGTTCCATCACTTACCCTCTGTAGCGCTTAGGCTCATATCCTTTGCGCTTCAAGTCTTTTTCGAGAGCCGCAATCCAGCTATCCAGATCGGCGAGGTATTTCATATGCGCTCTCACAGCTACGGTTCGCGCTTGCTTGAAGTGTCGAATCTGACAGCTAAGGAGATATGGGTTAAGCCGCAACCGTTCTTCTTTGGGCAGTTCGTTCCACAAATCGTCTACGTCTTTACTCACGTCTCACCTCCAATGAGAGAGGGGGTTAGAGGGTGCCAGTCTCTCCTGGCTGTCACGTCCACTAGTAGTAACAGAAGGCCACGCCAACCGTCCTACCGCTACCGGGGTTCTGCCATCCGACGTTCTAAGCTCTAACGCTACCCGGCCAGCGCCAACGGGGTTGGCTGGTCTCCCGTTGAATGCAAATTTTTTTGAGGGCTGTCGCCACCCAGCTTGCAAGAGTCGTTAAACATTCCTTGTTAATTCCATTCACCTATTCACGTATAGCGGTTATTGGCTGTCACTCGATTTCTATAGAGAACGAGAGATCATCCCAGTCCAAGGTGTTGTCGCCGTTATCAATCCATGCGGTTGGCTCCTCGGTCCTTCCGCCTTCTGATAACTTCTCTTGGACGGCCTTCACAAGCGCATCGCGCATTTCGTCTCTGTCTAAAGTTATGATCATTTCTCTTCACCTGCGGGAGGGGTGGGTAACTGATCAATACTTGCTTGCCAGTGTGAACACATTTCAAGGAGATCGTTTTCGTATGCAGGGGGCAGTGTTTCTCTCATTATGATCACCAAGTTTATAAAAGCCTGCTCCGTTAGGTTTGACCGTTTTTCCCAATAGTCAGTCATCTACTCCCCCTCTATGGATTGGTCAGGCTCTTTGTAAAACAACGGAAGCCCTGAATCTGTTGCTAAATGTTCGGGAATTTCATCCTTCAAGCAGTCCGGCGTTCCGCTCCTTTGTATGAACCCATTTTTGCAAGGTGTCGCGCCAAACCCGCCGTTGGTGGAAGCACTGCAAGTACGGCAAATATTCATGCCTACTCCCCCTCTGTGGATTGGGTAAGGGCTTTACCAAGAACAATGCGAGCATCATCGATCAAGTCGTTATTGGGGCCATCCTCGTCTGCGTACCAAATGTCTAGCTTCGATCCCGCATCGCGTATAGCTCTTTCAAGAGCCCCCACCTTAGCTTCCAGGGCTTTAGCGTGAGCGAGGAGGGTGTGCTCATATACAGGGATCGATTCCTCTCCGTCTAAGTAAGCCATCTGAACCGAGTAAGCGGATACGCAGCATTCCGAGGTTTTACACTTCTCAATGTCATCGCTTCTTATCCAAGCGACTGGCTCAAGCTCCTCTAGGTCCACTATTGCTGCTCCTCTACGGTGGCTGGGGGCTGAGTCATCAGGCAAACTCCTCGTCCGGACGCTTTTCTTGGCGCTTTATGCGCTCAGGATCTGGATGCTTATCGCCGACTCGGCGCACGCGATCAGG
>JBCBZV010000157.1:0-8497 GCA_039815155.1 Pseudomonadota bacterium | reverse complement strand
TTGAAGAAGAAGAAGATTCTAGAAGTGCTTGGGTAAGGGCCAAAACTGAATGTGAAGTCGCTGAAATTAGTTATTCTAAGTTCCATGAAATCAGTGTTAATCACCCAGAATTCCTTTATGCACTTGGCGCCCAAATGGGGCGTCGATTACGTAATACCACTCGCAAAGTTGGCGATCTGGCCTTCTTGGATGTAACCGGTCGTGTCGCCCGCACCCTACTTGAGTTATCTAAAGAGCCTGATGCCATGACACATCCAGACGGTATGCAAATCAAAATTACTCGTCAAGAAATTGGGCGCATTGTTGGCTGTTCACGTGAGATGGTGGGTCGAGTCCTCAAAACCCTTGAAGATCAGGGCTTAGTATCAGTAAGCGGTAAGACAATGGTCGTCTACGGCACTCGTTAACGCTATAGAGCATAGTTGCCTGGTAATTTATGGCGGACATGAACCTTGATGGCACTGAAAACAACATCATACCCACGGCTGCCTTAGGGATTCGTTTAAGGAGCTCGACGTAGTCTTCTGCGAGCTCCGTTTGATGTGCGTCACGGATACGTTGAAACGCAGCCGCACGTTTGCTCGCATCTCTGTATAACTTGGCCATAGTTGCCGTTCGCGATAGTTATCGTTTTCTAAAGCGACACTGATTCGGTTCGAGCATCAACGATAGCACGATTGGAACCTAACAAACGGGCAGAATGACCTCGCAGACAGTGAGGTCTTAGCGTTCCTTGCCGGTCGGCGCTTGCGGGTTACAGTCCCGGCAAGGTGAGTGCGGCTGCCGAACGGAGTACTAGTATGCCGGCTCCAAGCGAGTAGAAACAGGAACGTCGTTCTTGATCGACGGGATCGTTAGCAGATTCACAAAGGCCAAACCTGCGCGCACCGTGGCGGTGACGCGCCGGAAGAAGTGGCGATTTTCCTTTGCGTGAGCCAGATCAGCATTGGCTTTTTGCAGTGAGACTAATCCGCGTTCCCAGCGTGGATGGTCGATATCGAGCGTCAGCGGAAACACTTGTTTCGAGATTTCGCTGGTTTTCGTAAATACGGAACGCGCATACCAGTCTGTGTTTACACCAAGTGCCTCGTGAAACGCCGGTCGCTGATGATCGCGTACGTACATGGTCGAATAGACAGCCGTTAGGAAGAACTTAATCCAGAGAACGTTGATACCGCTGGTGAGCTTTGGATCGGTTCTCATCAACAAAGCAAACGCTTCTCCATGACCGAACTCATCGTTACACCACTCTTTGAACCACTTGAAGATAGGGTGGAATCGATGCTCGGGGTTTTTCTCCAGATGCCGGAAGATGGTGATGTAGCGCGCGTAGCCAATCTTTTCCGATAGGTAAGTCGCGTAGTAAATAAACTTAGGTTGAAAGTACGTGTATTTCTTCTTCTGCGTTAGGAAGCCCAGGTTCACGGAAATCCCCGCTTCTCTAAGCGCGTCGTTGATGAAACCGGCGTGACGAGCTTCGTCTCTAGCCATGAGTTGGAATAGGAGCGTGATGTCTTTGTTCGAACCGCGACGTTTCATTTCCTTGTACAGAACACAGCCGGAAAACTCGGCGGTACAAGAAGAAATCAAGAAGTCGATAAACTCCGCCTTGAGTTTTGGCTCCATCCCGTCCCAGTCAATGTGATCCCAGTCTTCGTTTTTCTTAAAATGTCCTTTATTCGGGTCCGATTGCATGCGCCCTATTAACTCGTCCCAGTCCTTGCGCACCGGGCTTACGTCGATCGCATCCAGCTCATCAAAATTTGTCGTGTAGAAACGGGGCGTCAACAGCGTGTTGCGCATCGCCACGGCGGTCGCGCCGTCGCTATCGAGCACCGGTTGGTGCTGCGGCGTATTGAGTGCCTCCTCTACTGTATCTGCGTCGGCCGAGTGCTTAGCTGGTGCATTCATACGCTGACTTCCTCTGAGAAGGAAAACTCGCAGAGTTCCATGAATTCAAGATCACCGGTGAGCCGCGTCCAAAGGCGTTCCAGCGAACTCGCCCGGGTGATGGTCGCTATTCGATCTTCCGTAACAATCTCTCCATAGGGCGCCATGACTGGTGCTCCGTGAACGAGCACTTCGTCACCAGGATGCACAATCGCGCCATTAAGGAATTTCACGTGCGCATGCAGACTGTCGAAACAGTGGCTGACTTCAACTTCACACGGCGCGCTCTCGGTTTCACGGGTTAACCAGCCCATGGAATACCCCCACTTTCACACTTACAGCAATTTCCCGATTGTTCCGGGTACCCTTGGCTAATGGCAAACGACTGATTTGCAAAGCCTTATTAGGAACAGCCAATAGTAATATATTCTTACACGTAAAGTGTTAACTAAAATTGACATATGTCAAGAGTGCCTATCGTTGCAGTTGGGAGCGCCGGCCCCAGACTGCTAGAGTGCGCGCACTTTCTGGAGAGCTTGAGATGCAGCGAATTGTCATAGGAATCAGCGGGGCCTCCGGCGTTGTGATGGGCGTGCGCGCGCTTGAGCAGCTTAAAGCGGTCGGCGTGGAGACTCATCTGGTCATGAGTAAGTCGGCGGAACTAACCGTCCACCACGAGTTATCCATGAGCGTTGCCGAGATCAAAGCGCTTGCAGATGAAGTGCACTCCATCAAAAACATCGGAGCTACGATTGCCAGCGGCTCCTTCCTAACCGCCGGTATGCTGATAGCGCCTTGCTCTGTGCGCACGATGTCGGAGATTGCTACCGGTGTGACCTCTAGTTTGCTAACCCGTGCCGCAGACGTGGTTTTAAAAGAGCGGCGGCGCTTAGTGCTCATGGTGCGGGAGACGCCCCTGCATACGGGCCATTTGCGTACGATGACCACTCTTTCGGAGATGGGAGCGATTATCGCGCCGCCGGTGCCTGCCTTTTATACCGGTATCGACAGCGTCGATGGGCTGGTTGATCAAAGCGTGGGCCGCGCCTTAGATCTTTTCGGTTTTCACGGTGTTGGCGTAAAACGCTGGCAGGGTTAAGGCAGCGTAATGAGTGAAAACGCCGTCCGCGGGAGCGGCGGCCTACTGTTTGCTGTTGTGCTCCTGGACATGGTGGGCTTCGGCATCGTTATCCCGATCCTGCCATTCATCTCCCCTCAGCTCGGCGCGTCCGATTTCGACATTGCGCTCATCATTGCCAGTTATTCGCTCTGCGCCGGCATTGTAGGACCCTGGTGGGGGCGCATGTCCGATCGCTATGGCCGCAAACCGATACTGATGATTTGCACCACTGGAGGGGCGCTGGCCTATGCGGGGCTAGCCCTTGCCGATCAGATTCACCTAATTTATCTGGCACGAATTTTTGCCGGCTTAGTGGCTGGCAACTTTGCCGTTGCGTCCGCGATCATGGCGGACCTCACCCCTCCTGCAGATCGTGCGCGCGGCATGGGTATTATTGGAGCCGCCTTCGGTACCGGATTAGTGCTGGGGCCATTCTTGGGAGGCTTATTGTCGACCCCTGACGGTGGTTTTTCCGTGCCTTGCTTTCTTGCCGCCGGGATGTCGCTGCTCGCCGTATTGAGTGCCTGGTTGTTCCTGCCCGAGTCCCATCCTCCGCAGGCTAGGGAACGCTCCCGCGTGGCTACCGCGCAAGAACCGCTAATCGTTTTGCTCAAGCGCTACCGTGGCCGCCTAATCTTGTTTCAGTTTCTACTACACACAAGCTGCGTCAGCGCCTCCACCTACCTGTTTCCTCTTTGGGTTGGCGCCTACCTGAACTGGGGCGCTCGCGAGGTTGGCATTGTCTTTGGCGTACAAGGCGCGATCATGGCGCTCACGCAAGGGCTGTTCATGAGCAGCTTGGTGCGCTTCTTCGGCGAAGTACGGCTTTTACGTATCTGCGTAACATTTTTCTTCCTTGGCTTTGTTCTTGCGGTTTTTGCCACCACAAGGTTTCCGATGGTCGCATCTGTTCTGATTGCGCTTACAGGAGCAACACTCTGCATGCCGGTTCTTAATTCAATTACTAGCCAGCGAAGCGCGGTAGAGCACATGGGTAAAGTCATGGGTGCGGCCTCTTCGGCCGCCGCGTGGGGGCGGGTCCTTGGCCCCGTGCTTGCGGGTGTGATGCTGACCCGCGTTGGCTTTTCTGCGGCGTGGCTTGTCTTCACCGGGTTCATCGCGCTGTATGGATGTTGGGCTTTTAGCAAGGCACCGCTGTGGCGGCACGATGCGAAGCACTAGTTTCGAGCAAGTCGTGCAACTAGTTCAGTGAATCCGTAGAATCACCGCCCGCCAACTATCACAATTTAAGTCAGGACCAGTTATGTCTTCTTCGCTGTTCGATCTTACGGGTAAAGTCGCTCTTGTGTCCGGCGCCAGCCGAGGCATTGGCGAGGCGATCGCACGCTTACTCGCGGCCCACGGTGCGCACGTGATCGTTTCTAGTCGCAAAGAGGATGACTGCGCCGCCGTCGCTCAATCGATCGTTGCCGAGGGCGGCAGTGCCGAGCCCTTTGCCTGTCATGTGGGTACGATGGAAGACATAACCGCTGTTTTTGCCCATATCAAGGCGACACAGGGCAAGCTTGATATCTGTGTGAACAATGCGGCTACGAACCCCTACTTCGGTCATATCCTAGATACAGACCTAGGGGCCTACAACAAAACTGTCGATGTAAACGTACGCGGTTACTTTTTTATGTCGATCGAAGCAGGGAAGCTAATGCGCGACAACGGCGGCGGGGCCATTGTTAACACCGCATCTATAAACGCACTCCAACCGGGGCCTATGCAGGGCATTTATTCGATAACAAAGGCGGCGGTCGTTAACATGACCAAGGCCTTCGCCAAGGAGTGCGCTCCTCACGGCATCCGTTGCAATGCGCTCCTCCCGGGTCTGACCAAGACAAAGTTTGCGGGTGCACTCTTTGAGCACAAAGATATCTACGACGCGGCGATGGAAAAGATCCCCATGGGTCGCCACGCGGAGCCTGAGGAAATGGCGGGTACGGTTTTGTACCTGGTATCCGATGCGGGCAGCTACACAACCGGCGAATGCATTGTCGTTGATGGCGGCATCACGCTGTAGTTAGCGGCGCGGCTCAGCTACTGCACTAGGTGCTCGCCTACGTCATCGGCGCAGGTCCAGCGCTCCATCCGCATAAGGTCGTCGAAACCCTCTTGCGCATAGTGTTTCTTCCAATACACGCCGGACCGTACGCTCGAGATCCAATCCTGATCGTTCGCGTTAACCACCAGCTGATTGCGTTCCGGTCCACTCCATCGAGCTTGTATCCACATGAACGCGATGCGCCAGTTGGCCATTCAGAGCTTCAATCCGTACACCCGTTTAGTTGAGTGAATGTCGTCCGCTGTTCGGACTGCGAATAGCTGATTTCGTTCCTGCATATCTTCCCCGAGAGATCTCGCTCAGCTAAAGTGCACGCTATGCAAAAAGTTCTTATCACTCATCAATTACCGGGCGAAAGAATCCACGAGCTGAGCTCCAGCAGCGAGGTCACCGTATGGATGGGCCCCGGTCTCCTAGGCTCGAAAGCTCTGCGCGAAGAACTCAAGGACTGCGTCGGTGTTATCTGCATGCTGACCGACCGCATTGATGAAGAACTACTCGAGGCATGTCCTCAGCTCAAGTTTATCTCTTCCATGTCGGTCGGTGTGGATCACATCGATGTCGCCGCTGCTAGTGAACGGGGTATCGCGGTAGGAAACACACCGGGAGTCTTGGTTGAAACAACGGCAGACGCGACCTTTGCGCTCCTGCTAGCTGCCTCGCGGCGAATTGCAGAGGCCGACCTGTACGTTCGTGGCGGTCACTGGAATGATGAAAACGCGTGGTCTCCCGATTTCTTCGTGGGCAAAGATGTTGCTGGAGCGACCCTTGGCATTATTGGACTTGGCGAAGTTGGACAAGCCGTCTCCCGTCGTGCGACTGGTTTTGCAATGCGTGTACTAGGCTGGAATCACCGCGATAAATCAGTTCCTGGCGTTGAGTCAGTGAGCTTAGAACAATTACTAGCTGAAAGTGATTTTGTCTGTGTCACCGTGGCTTTGGCCAGCGAGACTCGGCACCTGCTCGACGCCGACAAGCTCGCGTTGATGAAACACGATGCGGTACTGGTCAATACGTCTCGCGGTGGTATTGTCGACGAGGAAGCCCTGGTAGATGCGCTAGTCAACGGCCGTTTAGGTTCCGCTGCCCTGGATGTATTTGCTCGCGAGCCCCTGGCCTCTGATCATCCGTTGGTGCGTTTGCCGAACGTAGTTCTAACGCCACATATTGGCAGCGCTACCCATGACACTCGCTGCGAAATGGCCAATATGGCAGCGGCAAATGCGCTAGCGGCACTTGCAGAGCAACCGATGCCCTCCTGTGTTAATCCGCAGATATATGAACGCTGAGTTGGAAATGGCCGCTGGGTTAGCTTCAAGCGAAAGCGGGGGTCAGCTTTAATAGGACGTCCATCTGAAGCATCCGGCGCACTTGCGCAATTAAGCCAACTCCAAGGGCAAGCGGTAGAGCTACCCTGCGCTCTTTCCGGTGCCCATCTATTTTCCACCGAGCGCTATCGCTGGCTCTGCAAGCCAAAGGGTGCGGTGCAGACCGCAATCGATCTTCATGCACCAGAACGCCTCCTCTTAGAAAACCATAGAGCGATGGCCTTCGCGTCGGCGCTTGTGAATCCGCTCCGGCATGTGTTGGACCTAGGGGCAGGTGGTGGAGGGTTTGTTCGCCACTTTAAGCACCACTATCCCGATGCGGTGATTAGCGCGGTAGAGGCCTCGCGAGAAATGGTGCTCCTGGCCGAACTGTATTTCGACCTTCCTCCAGCTGTGGTTGTGCAAGAGCGAGCGCAGACTTTTCTAGTGAAGGATCAAAACTCTTACGACTTTATTAGCTGTGATCTCTTCGATGGGCGTGAGGCGCCCGCAGACCTTGTCACGGTCGGCTTCTACAAAACACTGGCTGAACGGCTTGCAGACGATGGCGTGCTAGCGGTAAACCTGTTGCCGGCGAGCGAGGAGCAAGCCTTGCAGCTGCTAGCGACGGTCAGAGCGGTGTTTCCAGGGATCGGCGTGCTCCAGTTTTCAGAGTTGGGGAATCTAGTTTTACTGCTACGTAAATCACCGCTGGCAGGGATATCGGATCGGGAGCAGGCGCTTATCGCATCCCCCTATGCGCACGACGAAGAAGCTTTGTTATTCGCGAGAAATTTACAGGTGCTGCCGAGCTAGCAGCTGCCCGTGGTAGGTAAAGGCTAGTCGCTAGCGGCCGGGGGTACATAGGCGAGCCCTTTCCCCAGCGCTCGCTCGACAGTCTGCGGATCGACTCGATTCACGTTTTCTATCACCGCAGTGACAGAAACCTTCCATAGCAGCTGCGAACCGTCGGGTGTTAGGAACATCAATCGCAAGTTGCCGGTCTCTACGGGGCCTCCTAGCGCATAGGCGTTATCGATAGATGCGCCGTCTGGAAGTCGATTGATCGTGGCACTGGTACCCGGATAGGGGTAAACACCGGAGGCCTGCGTGCTGACCAAGCCTGCGTTTACCCCTTGGCTTGCCAAGTACTCCACCAGAAATTCTGCTTGCCCACGTTCGACGAGTCGGTAGCCAAGTTCTTTCAGACGCGCATCCACTACTCGGCGCACAATTGGATCTGCCTGGTAGGTGCGATCATGCGTATAGCTCTTCGGTTCGCCGAGCGGCTCGCTGCGCCACGCGTAATCGCTGACTGCGGCCGCCTTAAACCTGGAGACGTCGTCAGGAATCACCTCGGTGCCGCTGCAAGCAATAAGTGCTGATACGAGGGCGCAGATCGCAACAAAACGCGGTCGCAGGTACCTAGCAAAAACCATTCGAATCGTATCCATTACTCGTATCTCTTTTGTGACCACATTCTTTGCCCCCATTCGACGAAGCGGGTAGGGCTCACGAAATCCCGGAACGTCTCGCACCAATGCGTACGCTAGTGCTTTCTTTAGGGACTCACAAGCACTGGTCTAAAGGCAGTTCCGTCGTCATCTTTACGTGCGCCAGCGCCGCGTTCGAGTGGATCTCCTGGACTGTGGGCATCTGCGATAGTTTTTCGCGAAAGAGTTCTTCATATGCGTATAGATCGCGCGCGACGATCTTAAGCAAAAAGTCGAAGTCGCCGATCACCTTATGACACTCGAGTACCTCAGGTAGCTCAAGGATTTGTTCTTCAAATTCCGGTAGCGATCGTTTTCCGTGAGCCGAAAGCTTCACTCGTGCGAATATGGTCACCGATAGCCCCAGTTGCCGAGCATTGAGTAGCGCGACCCTTCGCTCTATTAAGCCCTCCGTTTCCAAACGACGAATTCGACGCCAACAGGGCGGCTGCGTTAGACCAACATGATCGGCTATTTCAGACACACTCATGCTTGAGTCTCGTTGCAGATGGCTCAGGATGCGACGATCAAGCTGATCGATCGGAGTGGAAGCGTCCCGCATAGATAGTCTCTATAGATCCAACATAGAGTATAAATTATTCAATAAATACCCATT
>JBCBZV010000167.1:0-7561 GCA_039815155.1 Pseudomonadota bacterium | reverse complement strand
GCCAACCGCTTTTAGAAGAGACGCTAGCCAACAGCTCGCGAAGGCAGACCGGAAGTGGCCAGGTGGGACTAGCTAGACACCGATGCGTGCTTGTCGGTCACGATCTCTGGAAGGCTATCACGAAGTTTATTCTTTGCGATCTTCTCGAGAGTCGATCTTGGAAGGTCAGCAACTACATGTACCGCTCTAACGACTTTGAAGTCGGGGAGTTTGTCTTCGCACGCGCTGATGATCGCATCTTCCAAATTGGTCGGTGCACTGGCTAGCGGAATCACAAACACAACTGGAACCTCGTCGAGCATATCGTGTTTCTGCCCGACCACCGCGCACTCATCTATCCACCCTGTTTCCAGTATTACCGCTTCGATCTCTGATGCGGCCACGTTTTCGGCACCGACCTTCAGCATGTCTTTGTCACGATCGCGAAAGAACAAAACTCCGTTCTCCGCCATTTGAATCAAATCGCCCGTATCAAACCAACCGTCTACATCAAAGGCTTTTTTGTTAGCTTCCGGGTTCTTGTAATACTCTTTGAACAGCGTGACGCCGCGCGTACCACGAATAAACAATCTTCCTATTTCACCTGGTTGAATCCAGATACCTTCCTCATTACGGATTGCGACCTCATACGCGGGGCTTGCGCGCCCGATACTCATAAATGGACCGGGGTCATCGACATCTTCGACGATGCCCTGAGTAATGGTCTCGGTCATACCCCATAAGCCAAGTGTCTCGACACGAAAAGCCGCCTCCGTTTCCGGCCAACGCACGACAGTGACCCAAAGTCGGAAGAAGTGCTCGTCCGGTATTGGTAGCTTGGCCACTGCCTTTACACAAAAGGGGATGAGCGAACTCCAGGTGCATCGATGGCGGAGCGCAACCTCCCAAAAACGGCTTGCGGAAAACCGAGGCTGCACAACCATTGTTCCGCCGACGTGCAAAGTACCGAGCATCGAGTAGCTTTGCGCATTAGTGTGATACAGAGGTAAGAAAACCTGTGCGATGTCATTCGGTTTTAGGCGAAAATGAATCGCGTTCATTCTTGCCCCCCAGGTGGCGTTCGCATGGGTCCACAGCACTGCTTTCGGTCGGGAGGTGGTACCCGAAGTGAACTGAATCGCCAGATCTGCCATGGGATCTACCGACCGACTGGGAGCATTTTCTTTTGCGAGTAGCAAATCGTCGAAGGGGAGTACCGTACGGAAGTTGATCGACTTCTCTGCAGCAACAACAGCAGCGCCTTCAGCATTTCTAGCGGTTACTGCCATGAAGCTTAGCTTCGGTGCTGTCTCGGCGACGAGCTGAAGAAACTGAGGTTGAACAAGTGCACAGACGACCTCTGCATGGTCGACGAAATACGCCATGTCACGCGCAACAGAGCGCGTGTTAGTGGTTACTGCGACCGCGCCTAGATAAGCGCATGCAAACCAGGACAGGACGAATTCAGGGCAATTGTCCATGTGCACGAGAACTTTATCGTTGGGTTTCACACCGCGGCTGCTCAAACCTGCGGCGAGTGAGCGTGTTTCATTGTAAAACCGCTGATAGCTCCAGATGTCTCTGCTGCCTTCGAATGGTTCCCAAATGAGAAAGGGCTTTTCTGGATGCCGTGCTACTCGAGATTCCAGTAGCGAAGGAATATCACTACCAACACACGCGGCGACTTTTGCCTCATCAATAGCGGATCGAAGCATGTTGATTTTCCCTCGGGCAGCGGATAGCGCGGTGAGTGTGCACCAGGGCAATGCCCAGATCTTTGCTACCGTTTCTAACTACTTGCTGCAGTTAGTGATTGATCAAAAAGTGCTACAGCGCTGCTAGGCGGTGAAACTGAGAATTGTGAAACACCAGTGGCGTAAGAGTAGGGCGCGAGTTAAGCGCTTCAATGCGAAGTAGTGCGATTGTGTGGTCGCCGGCATCAAACTCCTGGTGCAACGAGCAGTCTAGCCATGCGGTTGCTTCGTTCACTAATATCGCCCCTTCGCCGGTCGTTTCGTACTCCACGCCATCGAAACCTTTCTCTATTGGTCCGGCAAGTTGCTTGCACTCCTTTTCTTGCCCGTCACCGAGAAAACTCAGACCAAGGCGCGGAGCTTCTTTCAGCATCTCCCAACGCCGAGATCCATTCATGATGCAGATAGAAACCAGAGGCGGTTCCAGAGATACGGACGTAAAAGAGCTGACCAATAACCCCAGTGGAGCGTTGTCTACCTGAGCGCAGACGGCCGCCACCCCGCTTGGAAAGCAGCCGAAGGTACGCCGCAGCGTCAGTGAATCGGTCGCGTCGTTGAGCTCGCAAAGCGTGCTGTTATTCATTGTCATTCTCCTGCGTGCAAAACTGAAATTCGTGAAGAGCCCCTCAGGTTTAAGTGTCCTGGGGGCTCGAGGCTCTGTGCGCTAAATCATTAAGGACTCAATCGGCTGATCGAGTAGAACCCGACCAAAATCGGAGTAACGGGACTCTCGATCAAATATGATGTGGTTAGAGCCAGTCGAAATATCGCGCAAAGCTTTCTGCACCGGACTGTCCAGGTAGAAGCCGCCCGCCCCGGTTACGGAGGCGATGTCCTGGACCGCGGTCCGACACATAAACACCGCGTGGGACATGCGCGCGATCCACTGTAGGCGGGTCTCTCGCGATGCTTCGGCTCTTTCTTCCATTACCCCTTTGAGAATGTCCCGGAGCACAAGTTCTGCGGCCTCCAGATTCATCGCCGCCTTGGCAACGACCGAAGGCTTGCCTTCGTCTTTGATCGTGCCGCCGGCTCTAGCGATGTTGGCCGCGATTTTTTCCTTGGTTTTGGTCTGGTAGGACTCAAGAGCGCCCTGCGCTGCACCAAGAATAGCTAGCGCTGATGCAAATCCAAGAATCGGGATTAAAGGCGTGCGGTACATAGGCCCATCGTGGTGTTCGCTAGCGCTGATGCCTTCGGTTAGTGTCAGCATGGATGTCACCCGTTCTGCCGGAACGAACACATCCTTAACTTCGATATCGTACGACCCCGTTGCGCACATACCAGACACAAACCAAGTGTCGATTGCTTCGACCTCATCGCGGGGGATGGCAAAGAAAAGAGGCTCGACGTTGCCATCATCATCGGTAAACAGAGCGCCGACCAGTACCCAGCTTGCGTGAAGGACCCCTGTACCCCACTGCCAACGACCGCTCAGCTCATAGCCGCCTTCAGCGGGTGTCGCGCTTCCGCCCATAAGACTTAGAGATGAGGGAGCAAGCACGTAAGAGTCATCTTTGAAGACCTCTTTCTGGAACTCTTCGGGGAAGCCGCAAAACCAGAAAGCGTGTTCGACATAAAAGGCTGTTAGCCATCCCATCGCAGCGTCTGCTTTGGACAGCTCAAGTATCACCTCGAAGAAGGTGTCCATATCCAATTCGTGGCCACCGAAGCACTTCGGAGTCAGCATCGAGTAGATACCCGCGTCGCCGATCGCTTTGATAACTTCGTCCAAAGGTTGGCGTGCAGCTTCTGCCTCTCGAGCTTTCTCAGCTAGCAATGGTCGCAGCTTCTTCGCTGCTGCGATCATTTCTTCGTGAGTCATGAAGTGTGAAGCTGCTTCCGTGTGAGCTTCGGCCAGTTGGGTTTGATGGTCGCCCATATCGTTCTCCTTATGCTTGTACGGCTTATGCGGCGATTTGCTTCGCGCGCATCGTTTTGTTGCGTTTTCGGAAGAGTCCTAAGAGCCAATCGATGTGGATGGCTCATCAGCAAAGAAAGCTTCCGAAAACGGACTTTCTCTTAACGCTTTCGAAAAGTATGACTCATGTCATTTTTAAATACAATATCATTTATGATTTAATATACATTTAAAATTTCGCATAAATGCGAGCGTAAAAGCCGCGTCAGGCCTTCATGGACGCAATTCGATCAGGCGAGAGAAACAATAAATGACTATATATCAATAATGACTTGATATATATTTTAACTTGACCATAATGGCCGGATGTCTCAAGAAACTGTTTTGAAACCCGAAATGACCCGGTTCGAGCGTCGGAAAGCGTCTACGCGTGCGCGAATCATCGAGGCAGCCGAACGACTGATGCGTGCCAGAGGCGTAGACGCCGTCAATGTGCAGGACATCACGAACGCGGCAGATGTGGGCCACGGCACCTTTTATCTGCACTTCAAAACCAAAGGCGAAGTGTTGCGTCCAATGATCGAGCACTTGTCGGCGCAAGTTCACGCTCGGGTAAATCGAGCGGCTCACGGTACAGCCGATCCGGCTCTGCGTGTGGCGCTGGGCCTGCGGGTGTTCTTACGAGCTATCGCGGACGACCCCTTGTGGTGTTGGTACGTGAGCTCGGGGCCTTCTTTTTGTGATCTCGTGTCCGAGATGGGCCGTCAGCCCGCTGCAGATCTGCAGGCGGGGCTCGCTTGTGGTCGTTTTTCGGTGACTGACCGGCCGGCAGCAGAGAGCTTCATCAACAGCGCGGTCGTCGGAATGATCAACTCTATTCGCGAGGGCGCGAACGCAGCGGAGCTTGCTGACGCGTCTGCCGAGCTCGTTCTGCGTGTTCTGGGTGTACCTAAAATTGAGGCCGCGCAGATCGCCTTCGAGCCACTGGAAGTCCACTAACCAATTAATAACAAACGACCGCTCAGCGGGAGATGGTGTGCGAAATGATTGAACCACGTATTGATCTTTTATCACTCGAGGAAACAGCTGAGCTTCACAAGGAGTTTGGAATTCCGCCAGAGAAAGCTGTGGCAAACCTGTATCGGGTTCTGATGCGTCAACCAAAGTTCGGCGTTCTCATAAACGACATGGTTGAGATGCTGCTGACAGAAAGCAGCCTCAACCCGCGCTTGCGAGAGCTGGTGATTATGCGGATTGGTTGGTTAAACAAGGGGGCATATGAGTGGTCACACCATTGGAGACTGGCGTCGCAAGGCGGTGTAAAAGAAAGTGATCTTTTAGCGATGAGGGATTGGGATTCGCACGATCACTGGTCCCCCGCAGAGAGGGCGCTTTTTGCCGCGACCGATGAGACGCTCGCTACGGGCACTATCTCTCAAGGAACCTGGGATGCGTGTGCTGAACATTTTCCGACGGAGAGAGAATTAATCGATGTGGTGGCAACGATCGGTGTTTGGAACATGGTCTCGAAGGTTCTGATTACTCTGGGTGTTCCAGTGGAAGATATGGTCGAGTCCTGGCCACCCGATGGCAAAACCCCCGCTTAGACGCGCCATCATTCTTTAAGCTACTACGAGCGACTTTTTAATGATCGAATTTGCAGGCAAAACTGCGGTTATTACCGGCGGAGCCGACGGCATTGGGCTCGACCTTGCGAGAGCTCTTGGCCAACGAGGAATGAACATAGTAATCACGGATATAGAGGCACCCCAGCTTGCGAAAGCGGCATCGGCGCTGAATGATCTGGGTATCCAGCATCACGCGGTAGAGATGGATGTCGCAGTTCGATCCGACTGGGAACGAACGGCTAGGGAAACCGTCGATACCTTCGGCGATGTCCACATGCTGATCAACAACGCTGGCGTCAGCGGCGGTGTCGGTTCGATCGAGAATCTCGACGAAGAAGGTTGGCGTTGGTGTATCGACGTGAACTTGATGGGTACTGTATACGGTGCCAATACGATGGTGCCCCTGATGAAAGGTCACGGTGAACCTTCCTGGTTAATAAACGTCGCATCTATGGCGGGCATGGGTGGTGTACCCCTAGCGGGCGGTTACACCGCGACCAAGGCAGCGGTTGTTGCCATGACCGAAGCTTGGTCTGAGGAGCTTGCAGCGAGCAATATAAAGGTATCGGTTCTGGCTCCCGCTTACGTTAAGACCCGAATCTACCTGTCGCATCGTAACCGGCAGGCGCGCTATCCCATGAGTATCGCGCCGACACCGGAAATGATGATGATTGCGAAATCCAGTGCCACGGCGGTTACCGGCGGTATCGAGCCGTCCATGCTGAGTGATCGATTGATCGAGGGACTAGAGTCGGGTCAGCTGTATATCTTTACCCATCCGAATTATAAGTCTGCGACTGATGACCGGAGCGCGGCTATCGCCAGCGCCTTTGAGGATGCTTGCGCAAGCCCAATCGTGGGCGCACTCAAAAACGACCCAATAAATACTGGTTTTTCAGAGGATCTTCCCGGCTAAGGCGCTACTGTGGCGGAGTGCTGTGCTCTTAAGGCATGGCACCGAAGCGGGCCGGGGCTCGCTAATCTGAGACGTCGAGCTCCGTATGCGCTATTCGGGGGTTGATAACTGCTATGCATCGACGAACTCCCGTTTGAACTTCGCAGCCTTGTGCAGTGCACTCGCTTCGTCCGGATGAGCACTACCCCCGCAGATGACTCCTAGGGGCCGTGCGGTAGAACTCTTCTCCTGCTACGCCGAGACCCTTGTAAACCTATGCCGAGCATTGAGGTGATCAACGTTAGCAAACCAACAATCCCACCAAGAGTCGGTATCTCTTCAGGCTCAGTGGGCGTGCTGGGGGGGATGGCTGTCGAACTGAAGTTTGCGAGCGTGTTTTGAGTTCCGCTGCTGAGGCCGCCAAATAAGACGGAAGGACTGCTTAGTATATTCACTACGTCGGCCTGGGATTGTGCAACTGTGGGCGTCGATGTGAACGTGTCCGTTTCATTGCGGCTGGCATGCACTAGCAAAATGCTTTGTGTCTCACCGGCGCTGAGTGTCACGCTGTACTCAACTTCAATAGTGCCGACCAACGGTTCAAAGAAGCTTGTTGGCGCGGTTCCACTGCCATCCGAAACCAAAAAAGCAACGGCGGGATCTTGGTTGGAGCTCGACTCGGCTGGTCCTCCATTGACTGCATCGTCCGTAACGGCCCAGAGGTCTGCAGTAGTAATCACCGAGTCTCCGCTGCTTGTAGATCCCACGACGGTGCTGCCGTTGGAACCAAGATTGCAGTTATACACCACCGGGAATGTCGCAGCGCTCGCGCCGTTATTGCTAATGGAGTACACCAAACGCTGGTAAACGAAGTCTGGGAGCCCTGGGTCTCGGGTGTCTGCGCTGTTAGTGCCGTTTGGGACTAGCAGATCTATCTGACCGCTGACCTCCAGGTCACCAATGGCTTCAGCAGCGGTCACGAAGTTGGGCACAGTTCCGGACACGACCCCTGAATAACCAGTGCCGTTAACGGTAAGGGTGCACCCGTCGAACTGGTCATCGCCACCATCGGTTACTCCATCATTTTCAATAGAAAAAGACTCCGAAATCGCCCACGCTTGTCCGGAAACACCAAACAGCGGTAACAGGACAGCCAGCGGCAAGCTTGCATAAAACTTTTTCTTCATCGGAATCTCCTTCTCTCTTGGCTCTTCTGCGAGTCCTTTCTTCGGCCCTTGCACCGGACTATTTTGACTACCGCCTAGCCCTTGACGCTTGATCCTAACGTTTAAAAATAGCGTCGGCCAGCATTTGCCGATAGATATTAACGGTAGGACGTGTTGGTCGTGGTCGTATCCGCTGCTACACGACTATGATTAGATAAGGTGACCCTACAGCGACAATCCCATGCCCGAAGGCGACACGCTCCATCGTGTAGCGCATC
>JBCBZV010000090.1:0-17071 GCA_039815155.1 Pseudomonadota bacterium | reverse complement strand
TCGACACGAATGCTAAGTGACCGGACTAGAAACGCAAGGGATAGCTAGCAAGCACGTTACCTATGCTGAACGGAGCCAAAAAATCCTCATGCCAGTTGGGTTTGCTCAATCGGAGGTTGCGTGGCGGACGACAACTGTTAGCCAAACCGCTAGTCTTTACGCCTCGGCGTTGCTGTTCGAGCCGATTCAGAGTTTCTTGAGGCGATCAATTTATGACCCTTGACATTCGTGTCGCACTCCAAGGTGGAGGTGCCAAGCTGGCGAATCTGATCGCCGCAGCAGACGCTCTTCAAGAGTTGGAAGAGCGAGGTATTGTCAAGATAACCAAAGTAGCGGGAACTTCGGCAGGATCAATTGTCGCCTGCATGCTCGCCAGCGGTGAGCCGATGAGTAGTTTTCGCGAAAAAACCGTTGTGGCAGGTAAGAGTGTTATCGATGACTTCGCAAAGATTCGGTCGAAATCGCTTCTCGGGCCGCTTCCGAATATGTGGGATCTCTACTTCGGCACGCCACTATTAAAGGAGGAGAAGCTTAAGCTGTTTTTAGAGTCTTTGTTTGGCAGAGAATCGACTCTTGGAGATCTGACGGTTCCGACTTGTCTCATCGCATCGGATATCAACAGCAGAGGAAAATGGGTGTTCTTTAGACGCGCCGAAAACCTCGTAGCGAGTATCGCCACCTCCTGTGCACTCCCTTTTGCTTTCAGGACCTATAAAGACGAAGAATCTCTGGTCGATGGGGGGCTTGTGAGCAACTTTCCAGCGGAAGAACTTATAAAGGACAATCCGGAACAAGACTCAATTCTAGGTTTTAGTTTTAAGACTCGTGAAGAGGAGAAGCCGGATTCCCTGTTAAGTTATCTCGCGGTCCTAGCCTCTACAGCGATAGAGGGGAATGTGGACTTCAATGCAGAACGAATCAAAGAGGTCGGCGGCGAAGTCTGTCTCCTCAATACTTCGCTACGCACTATGGATTTTTCCGACGCACTTAAAATGTTGGAGGATGAGCAGGTCGCGTATCAGAATGCTAAGGACCAAGCGAAGCTTGAGATAGAGGCAAAGGTCAGGATTCTTCAAGATCGTAGTAGAGCGGTCAAGCGCGCTGCTGGTCAGTCGACTCACGAAAAGTTTCGCCGAATTCACAATGCGATGAAACGGCAGCACCCGTACCACATATCGCGCTCGTCTACGCTAATTATTGCACGCGGTTTGATCCCAAGAATGGGCGGTGAAAGAAATGACCAAATCATCTCGGCTGTGCAGCTACGACCTTCACCGCCAAACGACAGAATCTTTTCGCTAAGGATTGGCATTCCGTCAAGCGATGGGTCGGCGCCCCGGTTGGGGGGCAGCGACGACATTAGAGTGTCTGGGCCTAATGGTGCGGAATTGAATGCGACTATGCAGGTTATCGAACGCTCGGCACGCTACTACGCAGTCTTGGTGCTCGATGAGCCTTGCGTTTTGCGAGAGAGTGAGAGTCTGACCGTGCATCTCAGGGCTGACTTAAAGGGCGCACTTGATCAACTGACCACCTATGGTCGAGCGGCGGTTCGCGCCGGAGGATCCGATGGAAGCACCCATGCGCGAGAAATTCTCCTAGCGATACCTGAGTCGATTGGTGAAACTAAGCTGTTTGATTTGCTGGATCAGATTCCCAGCATGCAGGATCAAGGCTTGTCCTATACACGAGAGGAAATGATTGGGAAGTGGTCAGTTGGTAAGCCAATGACTGAGGAGCAGCTGGACTCTTCTAGGCTGGAACTCGGTCTAAAGTTTCCGCTTGCTGACTTTGCTCTATCCGGGTGGCGTACGGACAGCCTCGAGAGCGATGAATTCTGCGGGGTGTGTATTGTGAATCCAAACTTTGATGCAGGCTAAACTCTGACGCGTGCTGCTGAGCTTGTGCGTTGCTGCGGTCTTTGATGTCTGGTCGCGAAGAACTTGAATTTCCTACTTCGCTAAAGAACGAACTTCCAGCTCCACGCATAAAGCAAAAGCACCACCGACAGAGCGCCCAGCCAGCTTACCGCTGCCACCACAGTCTGGCGCCATTGGGGGTACTTGTTGCGTTCCATCCCTTGCGACCTCTCAAGCCTTACTGAAAACGAGTTTCAGCTGACGGAAGCTGGCCATATTGAGACCAGCCACGCTGAGTTGAACCGAATAGCGGCGTGCGGCGTCGTACAGAGTTTGCGCATGCTCCCCAACCAGTTGCGAAGCGGCTGCCAGGGCTGTACCCGTCTCGATTGTCACTTGCGCCGCTTGAGCCACGCGCAGCATGTTCCGTTCTCCCGTCGACAAATCCGGATGCGCTGCGTAGCGCAGTTCGACCGGCTGCACAGAGCAGCGAGTGAGAACGGTCATGTATTGATCGATATGCCTCACAGCTCCAACACATCCGAATCGTTTATAGGGTCCGGAAAGATCGCAGCCGACACAGCGATTCGCACGCGTTGTCGCCATCCACTGCCTTGCACTCCAGATAAATAGCTGATCGCCGTTGGCGAGTTGGGAAAGCTTCACTTCGTGGCCCCTTACGGGCTGTGGTGTCGCGCTGTATTGAGGCAGTGGAACGAGCATTACCAGAACCGTGTTGCGAATCCGATAACAATAGGGCAAATGATAAGCATTATCAATAAATAATTCGCCTAATGATTATTCCCTTGTGAAAACGACGGTAGCCGCTTCGGACGCTAGGTTATAGTCAGCAGCACTGAACCAGTGCGCTCGACCATCACCGGCCTGATCTTCGAGCGACGAGTGCGCTCGCAGCGGGGGTTCAGTTGGCGACAAATTTGAGGGAACGAAATGCGTAGATCTGTATTTATCACAGGTGCAGCCCAGGGGATTGGCCTGGAAATCGCTCGTCGTTTTGCAGCCAGTAACTGCTTCGTCGGTCTGTATGACATAAACGAAGGCGGGCTATCGGCTCTTGAAAGCAGCGGGGAATTTAGCGAAGCCTGCTTTGGTTCGATTGATGTGACCGACAAGAGCTCGGTCGACTTGGCCCTGCAGCACTTTCTTGCGCATAGTGGTGGTCATTTGCATGTTCTAATCAACAACGCCGGGGTGCTTAGCGGTGGCGCCTTCCACGAAATCTCCCCAGACGCGCATCAAATGATGATTGATGTAAATGTGGCGGGGCTGACACGAGTCGCGCAGCTGGCTTTTCCTTATCTGAAGGCGACACCGGACGCGGTGATGGTTAACTTGTGCTCCCTTTCAAGTGTGCACGGCATCCCCGGTTTGGCCGTGTATTCATCTAGCAAGTTTTATGTGGATGGACTTACCCAGGCGCTGTCGCTCGAGTGGGAGCCCTACGATATTCGGGTTACCTGCGTAAAACCTCCGGTAGTGAACACTTCTATGGGGCAGACCGCTGCATCGACGCTAGCGGGTCAAGGCGACCCCAGCATGGAAGCGGATGACGTGGCTCGGGCGGTGGAGCGAGCGGCGACTGGGCGCCGAGTGAGCTACCTTCTGGGTTTACAAGGAAAGATTTGGGGTCGCCTCAATAAGTGGCTTCCCGAGGCCATGGCGCGGAGTCTGACCCGTCGCATGACATCGGGATAACACAGGTTAGCCAAAATCGAGCCGAAAGGAAGGACGACAAGGAAAGCCCAGAGAAAACCGAGAGGAAAACCGAGAGAAAAGCAAAAATCGAAAGCTAAATGAGCAAGACCGGTTTGGGCACATCGGGTGACGATACGCTAGTCACCAAGACGTCCCAGCGTGCGCCTAGCAAACACCGCCGCGCTTTCGGCGCGGTGCCAATCTCTCACCCTTCGACCTCAATCTGCGCCGGTACCTGTTGCTACTGACGTCTGTGACACGTCGAGACTTTGCTCTTCGGCCTCGGGGCTGGATGACTCGTCAGCGGCGTCATCCGGGTTCTTTTTCGCGAGGGCAAAGTGAGCTCGATCAACAATGAATGCGCGAATATCTTCTACGTCGTTTTCCGACAGCTCTGCGGCAAAGCTTGCCATTCCCTTTTCCCAATGCAGACCGCCAATGACGATGGCCTGAAACAATCCGTGCTTCTCTTGCGTTAGACCGCGTAGATCTGGAATGGCCCCGCCGCTCACCGCATTGTCACCATGACAGAACATGCAGTAATCCCGATACAGTTTGCGACCGTGACCGACCGAGTCGGCGCTCGCCACCATGGGCGGTGGAGCAATGACCAAGGGTTCGTCCACCGCATTGGGTAGGGACGCGTCAGCACCAAGTTTAAACACGAGGAGCCGGCTTCGATTAGGGATCGGACCGGCTTTGAGCGCATCGCCACCGACCAGCGCAAGAGACCCTCCCCAGCCTGCGACGACCGCAAGATACTGTTCACCGTCGATCCGATAGGTTACTGGGGGGGCAACGATGCCTGTTTGCGCATTGAAGGACCAAAGCTCTTCGCCGGTGTCTGCTCTATAGGCGACGACCTCGCCCTCCGCGTTTCCTTGGAACAGTAGGTTGCCGCCGGTCGAGAGCATGCCGCCATTCCAGGGGCCAGCGTGTTCTAACTCCCAGCGCGGTTTACCGGCGACCGGATCCCAGGCGACTATTAAGCCGCGGACCGTCGACAGTATCGCGTCCACCGTCGGTTGGTCATCGGGCATTGCCGATGGCATCAGGTCGAGACCTGTATTCCAAAAGCCTTCTTTCACCTCGAAGTTATCATCGTGCGCATAGACCGTACCCACGTCCTGGCGTGGGATGTACACCAATCCATGTTCTGGGTGATAGCTCATCGGGTGCCAGTTGTGACCACCAATCGGGCCAGGAAGATGTAGTCCAGTCGGGCCGTCGGTATACCGTGCGTTTTCCGTTTCAACGGGTCGCCCAGTTTCCATATCGACGTGCGAGGCCCAGGTCATCGTCGCGTAAGGTTCGGCGGAGAGCAGCTCGCCGGTTTTTCGATCCAGCACATAGAAAAAGCCATTCTTCGGCGCCTGCATTAAAACTTTTCGGACTTCGCCGTCGAACTCCATATCTGCGAGGATCATGTGCTGCGTCGCTGTGTAGTCCCAGGCATCTCCCGGCGTTGTTTGGTAATGCCAGAGATAACTGCCATCGTCCGGGTCCAGGGCGACGATCGATGACAAATACAAATTATCCCCTCCGTCGGGGCTCCGGATTTGCCGATTCCACGGTGCTCCATTACCGACACCGATGTAGAGCATGTCTAGCTCCGCATCAAATGCCATCGAATCCCAGGCGGTTCCGCCACCGCCAATCTCCCACCAGGGACCGCCGCCCCAAGTTTCCGCTGCCTTCTCCATGGCAGTGTTTTCAAAGCCGTCGTCCGGATTCCCGGGGACCGTATAGAAGCGCCAACTTAGTTCGCCGCTGGCCTGCTTGTAGGCGCTTACGAAACCGCGAACACCCAGTTCGGAGCCACCGTTCCCGATAATGACGTTATCTTTAATGATCCGCGGTGCGCCGGTGATTGAGTATGGTTTACTTGTATCGGTAGTTTGCACCTGCCACAGGCGCTCTCCAGTGCCCGCATTAAGGCTAACCAGTCGACCATCGAGCGTGCCAAAGAACAAACGGCCATCGGCGTAGGCAACGCCGCGATTGACTACATCGCAACACAGGTGCACGGCCCAGGTTCGCGGTACTTCCGGGTCGTGGTACCAAAGCAGCTCGCCGGTTCGAGCGTCATGAGCGAAAACGTTGCTCCAGGAGCCGGTAGTGTAAATGACGCCGTTTACCACCAGTGGCGTAGCTTCCTTGCCCCGGGCAGTGGGGTAGTCGTAGAACCAGTCTAAGCCTAGCGATTCAACATTATCGACATTGATTTGTGCGAGCGGACTGAAGCGATCTTCCGCGTCGTTGAGGCCGTGTTTGGTCCATTCAACGTCCGGCGCTTGTCGCGCAATGATTTGTTCCGCGTCGGTCTCGACCTGTGCAGATTCGCTGCATGCAGCTAGCGTGCAAACAGTCGCGACAGCGCTGAGCATCAACACGGTCTCGTGCAGTCGCCTAATAAATTGGCTGTTTGTGGGGCTGCGTGACATAGAGCCTCCTTTTTATTTTTTTGCTTTGGTTGTTTTCGTTTGACCCAATAATAATAAAAACCATCGGTAGTAACGAGCTTCCGAAAAGCGCCAGCCACCCCCGTGGGTTCTTGCGCAGCGCGCAAGCTTCAATGCAAGGCGGATTTGGACACCGGGGCCGCTCTCTGGCCTTCCGCAAACAGATAGTCTAGCTCAAGACACTCGGCACACAGCTTACGTGTCGACTCACAGGTCGACGATACGAATTGGGCGCACTGCGACAAGCTCAGTCCGGATTTACTGGGAAACACCGCAGCCATTACTAATTGGGGTGTGGCGTCGTCGACGACGTCGAGGAAGACTTTGAGAATCGGGTAATCCATGTTCAAGCGACCTAGATCTGCGGCGAGGGGCAACATAGCCATAGGCCGGACTTCCAATTCGGTGGTAATCAACAAACCGTAACGTTCGATGAACAAACGGCTATCTACAACGCCCTCAATCCCGCGCAGAGCGCCAAGATGCAGTCCTTCACATTCACCGCAGTCGTGAAACTCTACTTTGACTTCTTTGAGCCAACGCTGAAGTAGTTCCCGGTCCAGCCTGTTTATTGTGTTGTTCATGCTGCCCTCGGCTGCTGCCTACAAATGGTACTGGATCGGCGCTGCCTGTGCTCGGTTCTGTGCTCAGTTCTATGCCCGGGTCAATGCTCAGCACTTTGCTCGGTTCCAGGCACAAACTGACCACTCGATGCTGGATGGTCCCGAAGATACTCATAGCGATATATGTCAATATAAATTGACATATATAAGTGTTGTATCAATATTACAGATAATGAATGCTGAATCCTGTCCATGAAAACCGTCCTGCTCACACTAGGGCGTCTGCCGAAAGCGCTGGCCCTCGCCCGAGCCTGCAAACGTGCCGGATGTCGCGTATTGGTCGCAGACCCCTTTCGCTGGCACCTGTGTCGACCTTCACGAGACGTTGATCGCTGTTATCGAGTTACCGCGCCAAACGATTCCCGTAGTAGCTATCTAACGGAAATCCTAGAAATCATTAAGCGCGAATCCGTTGACCTATTGATCCCCGTTTCCGAGGAAGCGCTCCATGTGACTGACTTAGCAGAGCGGCTGCCCGATGCCTGCAGCCTGTGGGGTACGGGTAGCGAGAAGCTCAGGCGCTTACATGACAAAGGCCGTTTTGCTCGCTACGCGGAAAGTTTGGGTTTGGAGACACCGGAGACCCATCTAGCAGATACGCCGGAGGCTCGAGCGCTCGCTCGCCACAAGAGCTACGTAGAAAAACCGCTTCATAGCTGCTCCGGTATTGGGCTGCGTATCGCCGAGGCAGGATCGCCGCTGCTCGCGGATGACTCCAGCTGTGTCGTTCAGGCCTTTGTGCCCGGCGATCACATCAGTTCGCTATCTATAGTAGATCGGGGTCGCGAGATCGCATCGGTATTCTACCGGGGCCGCGTATTCGCTGGCACGGTAGCAGTCTGCTTTGAGCGGGTTGACGAGTGCAGCGCTGGCCGGGGTTGGGTATCCCGCTTTATCGATCAAAGTGATTACCATGGATTTCTCGCCTTCGACTTCATCGTCGATGACTCGGGAAAGGCCAAGGCGATTGAGTGCAATCCGAGGGCGACGAGTGGTATTCACTTCTTTGAGGCAGAAGCTTTAGGAGCCGCGCTCCTCAATCCTGCGCATACATCCACGGTAGCGCTCGCCGCGCAAACGCGCTTTCAGTGGGCTTACTCCACATTGACAGAAGCTTACGCGGCGCTTGGTAAACCGCGCGAGTTTCGCCGCCGCTTTAAAGAAATGCTAGCGGCTCGGGACGTGGTTTGGTCAGCGAGCGATCCCTTGCCGTTTCTGTTGATGACACCGATGTCCTGGGAGATTCTTTGGCCTGCGATATCAACCGATGCAACACTGGGCGAGGCCACCCAGCGCGATATAGCCTGGTTTGGTCAGGGCGATGTCGTCTAGGAGTCGCTTTCCCAGTTTTCCTCGCTCAGCGTGGACTCGTTCGCCGGTGTTTAACCCGACAAAAAACCTGCTCGCGCGGTCGTGTGGTCAAACGTGCCGCCGGTCTTACGCGGGAGGAGTCGAGCGCAAAAAAGTCGAAACGGCGGAGCAACTCGGCGATGATAAGCAGGCTCTCCGTTTGCGCGAAACCCGCTCCGACACAGGTATGAGGCCCCTGCCCAAAAGGTATGTAAGCGCCATCGATGAGATGCCCGGAGTTTTCCGGGAGGAACCGCTCAGGATGAAACTCGTGCGGATTCTCCCAGTAGTCCCGATGGCGGTGCAGCGTCCAAGGCGAAATCATGACCAAGGCACCGCGTGGAAGCCGTCGTGGCCCAATGATCGTATCGGTCAGTGCTACTCGCGGCATAAACGTAATCGGTGGGTACAGGCGCAGCGTCTCTCGGAACACCGCGCGCAGCAGCGGCAGCTTTTTGGTGGTCTGAAAGTCCAACTCTTCGCTGCCAACAACTCGATCGATTTCTTCGCGCATGGCGCTCACCAGGGCGGGGCGTTCCGCACAGATGTAAAAGAGCCAAGTCAGAACGGATGCGGTCGTCTCGTGTCCGGCCAGGAAAAACACACCGAGTTGATCGATCAGCTCGTCGTGCGTAAAGGCTTCTCCCGAGTCCTTATCGCGCGCGGCAATGACCTCGCTTGCGATGTCGTTGTAAGCCGCGCCCTCCTCGAGATGGGTGTTGATCAGCGTCGCCAAATGAGCACGGATTCGTTTGCAGGCCTCAAGCACTTCCGGCGGTTGCGGCACGTCGCTCCACGCGGGCTGGAATATGAGCCGCTTAATGTCTACCTGTGCGACCGAACGCTCGAAGACCGTGAAGTCTTCAAACACGTCCAGAGCCACCTGCGTGTCCAGCGAGGTCGAAAAAACAGTACGGCAAATGATGTCCGCGGTGAGATGACTCATCGCAAGATCCAAGGAAACCACCTCGTCTGTGTCGGCCGCCTTGCGAAGACGCGAGACATAGTCATCGACGGCGGCCTGCATCGCAGCAAAAGCATGGCTGATTCGCATATGCGAGAAGGCCGGGTCGATCATCGCTCGCTGACGACGCCACTTGGCACCGTCGGTAACGAAGATCGAATCACCGATCAGCGGCTCAAGTGCGGAGACCATCAGATCGCTTTTCGGAAAAACCCCATCGGGGTCGCGCATGATGTGTCGAACCAGGTCCGGCTTATTGAAGAGCACCGTAGAACGACGCGAGTAGCCGAGGTTGCCTACGTCGAAGCGATAGGCCGAAGCCGGGAGCAGCTCCAGAAGGTTGCCATCACCATTCCACAATACTCGCGCCAATGCTGGCAGCGCGGCCAGCGAATGGGGCTTGGGAGGCGTATAGCGTTCGGCGTGATTCATTATCCGCATTTTTGTCCAGCTTTTGACCAGTATCCAGTGGGGCGGCGCTGATGTCGAGTCACACGCTGTTCGAGATTCTCGTAACGATCCACATCGTTAGTGGAACGGTGGGGCTGATCAGTTTCTGGATTCCGGTCATTGGCCGAAAGGGTGGCAAAGGACACACTCGCTACGGAACCTTGTTCACAATGATGATGCTCGTGACAGGCAGTGTGGCCGTGGCTATTGCATTCACTACGCTGTCTGATCCGGTCGGCACGCATCCCCATCTAGTTGGTCACGAGATCTTTGGAGATCCCGCTTTAATTGCGGGAATTTTCGGTTGGATGATGCTTTACCTGGCCACCTTGACCGTGAACCTCGCCTGGCACGGCTGGTTGTGTATACGTAATCGCAAGGATCACCGGGCGAATCGAGCCTGGCACAACCTGGCCCTGCAGGTCGCGCTGATCGTAGTATCCGCAAATTGCGCCTGGCAAGGCTTCCTCCTTAAGCAACTCCTAATGTTCGCTATTTCCTTTGTGGGCTTCGCAACCGTCGCTACGAATCTTTGGTTTATCTATAAGCCCAATCCACAACCCGTCGACCGGATAAAGGAACACATCAAATCCCTAGTCGGCGCGGGTATCAGCGTATACACGGCGTTCTTCGCCTTTGGCGCGGTGCGCGTGCTTCCGGAAGCGGCACTGACGCCAACCCTGTGGTCCGTACCGCTGGTCACAGGATTGAGTTTAATTATTTACCACCAGCGCGCGGTTAGCCTGCGATTTCGCTCTCGGCGCCCGCAGCCCGCCTAATGCCCAATGCTCTCGTGATCGGCGCCGGCGTCGGGGGACTCGCCGCGGCTATTGAATTAGCTGCGGCGGGGCAGCGGGTCACCGTTCTCGAACGGGAATCGCGACCTGGAGGCAAGATGCGTAGATTGCCCGTAGCCGGACAAGGAGTAGACGCCGGCCCGACGGTGTTTACTATGCGTTGGGTTTTCGATGAGCTGCTTGCAAGTGCCGGTACGATGCTCGAAGACGAACTCGGTCTGCATAAAGCTGATGTGCTCGCTCGGCATGCTTGGACCCAAGGAGGCGAGCTCGACCTCTTTGCGAACATCGATGAATCTGCGCAAGCGATTGAAGCCTTTGCGGGAGCTGCCGATGCGGATTCTTATCGAGACTTCTGCCGTCGCAGTGCTGCTATTTACGACACCTTGCGTGAGCCCTTTATCGCCTCTTCCCGTCCCGGTATGTTCGAGTTGGTTAAACGCGTTGGCTATGATCGTCTCGACTCGCTTTGGCGAACCGCTCCGTTTCAATCGCTCTGGAACGCTCTAGGAAAGCAGTTTGCCGACCAACGACTGCGTCAACTCTTTGGGCGTTACGCCACCTACGTGGGTTCTTCACCGCTTCAGGCACCGGCGACGCTCATGCTTATCGCCCATGTAGAGCAAAACGGCGTGTGGTTAGTCGAAGGCGGTATGGAGGCGGTCGCTCACGCGTTGATGCGAGTAGGTGAACGACTCGGCGTCGAGTATCGTTTCAACGAAGGGGTTCGAACGATTGATGTCCGAGGAGACCGCGTGGTGGGGGTGTTCACCGAGAGGGACGCCTACATCGATACCAAGCGTGTCGTTTTTAACGGTGATGCGTCCGCACTTGCCACCGGTATGTTGGGTCCAGATGTTTGCCGCGCTGCTCGCGTGGTAAAGGAAAAGCACCGGGCCCTTTCCGCTATTACTTTTTGCCTGCTCGGTAAAGTATCCGGCTTCGATCTGCACTACCACAATGTGTTCTTTGCCCAAAACTATCCGAGAGAATTTCGAAAGATCTTTGATGAGCGCTCCATCGTCGATCGGCCCACGGTGTATCTCTGTGCTCAGGACAGAAGGGAAGGTTGCCAAGCGAGCACCGGGCCAGAACCTTTGCTACTTCTAATTAATGCTCCCGCCGATGGCGACCGAGTAGAGCGAAGTGAGTTCGAGCTCTCCGCGTACAGGGACGCCGCGCTGCAAATGTTGTCGTCCTGTGGCTGTGAGATCACCTTCGCAAAAGAAAACGCTATAGCGACTGACCCGCACGGCTTTGCCAAGCGCTTTCCAGGCAGTGGAGGTTCTCTCTATGGCCGCGCGAATCACGGACCGTTCGCGAGTTTTGCCCGAGCGGGGGCGCGAACGCCGATACGGGGGCTTTACCTCGCAGGCGGGTCCGTTCACCCGGGAGCGGGAGTGCCTATGTCGGCAATGTCCGGTCGTCTCGCCGCCGCCGCGGTGCTTTCCGAGCCACGCTGACCGCAAAAATCTAAGGTCGGCCTATCGCCCCTAGGGACTATTGATCCCGCTGATTCGTATCCTATATTGAGTGGGTGAGCCGCCGATTAAGCTTGCTGTGTTCAGTTACAGGTCGGCGGGCCTTGGCTGCTTGCACTGCTACCAGCCACCCTAGAACAGCGTAAGAATGCTGCAATAGCAATGCAGAGGAGCTGTGAAAAAGAACAGCGAACAAGATAAGTGCCTAGGAGCAGCGACGCATATGCTCGTCAGGACTTATGACCGTGTTTACCGCTGGTTCCTGCCTGCGTGTCTGTCCGGCTGCGCATCGCTGCTACCACTGACGTTGCAGGCTTCCGATGTCGCCGAGGATGACCAGATCAGCGAAACGATCGTCCAGGAACAAGCCCCACACTGGGTCGACAGTAGCCACTCCTTCGCGACTAACCGGGCGCAAGCCTTAGCCCAGTGGATGGACGACTTTTTCGGTGCTGAAGTGCGCGATGCGGAACGAGCGGATACTTTTGTCCGCGCAATTGCGATTGATGATTGGGATGACCGCGACCGGCATGATTTTCGTTTTCGCGTCCGTGGGCAGGTGAGCCTTCCGAAGATCTCTGAGCGCGTTGACCTGATCTTTTCCGGTGAAGAAGCAGAACAAACGCTGACCGAAGAAGAGCGAGCCGCGGAGAGTGATGTGGGCGTGCGCGTCAATCTCACCGATGGTAAACGCTCCCGGTTGGACGGGACTGTCTCGCTGCGCTCCGGTCCCGCCGTGCTGCCGGGTATCCGCTATCGTTATCAGCTTCCGCTCGGAGAACAGGCGTGGGCCCGCGCCACGCAGCGCCTTCAATACCACTCAGAAGATGGCTATCGTGCACTCACTAACTTCGACCTTAATCGAGTGCTTTCAGACCGCAGTCTGGTGCGCTGGGGCGGGCGCTTGCGCTATCGAGAAGATCGAGAATTTTGGGATTGGAACACCGGTTTGTTTTACCGCCGCTGGTTTGACGATCACAAAGACTTCCCCAGCGCCCTCGAGTACTACGTGACGATGAGCGGTCGCGATAAACCAACCACCTTTGCGACCAACTATCGAGTCGGGATGCTGTATCGGCGTCAGTTCTTCCGGCAGTTTTTATTTTTTGAACTTGAACCCAGCTACAACTGGCGAAGAGACAGCTTTGAGCAGGAGCGTGAGGGAGTATTTGGATTAGTCTTTCGGCTTGAAGTGATGCTCGACGACGATCTGATCGGTTTAGCGGACTAAGGGCCCGTTGAAGCGTGCTCATTCGCGATGAAATGGTGTACTCTCGCGGTTTCTGTCTATAGAACGCGTCTCAGCATTCGGGGCGTTCTTCATAATGTCAAAATAAGGCTTCAGGGGGAATTTAGGATGAAGACCACCTTTAGGATTTGTGCGCTTGTATTGCTCGGCGCGATAACCGCATGCACTAGCACCACAGATCGCCAGTATGATGGAGGTTGTCTCGTCGGTCTCTCTGCGCTTGGTGCCGTCGTGACCGGGGCGAGTGGTGGGATCGCGGCCGCCGGGGTCGCTGGTGGGGCGGGTGTGGCAGCCGTTGTCTGTGGCGAGGAGGGCGGCCAGGTTCAGCCAGAAAGAGCTGTCGTCGAGCCACCGGTGGAAGACAGCGACGGTGACGGCGTGGTAGACGGCAACGATCGCTGCCCGAATACCCGGGCCGGAGTTGCCGTAGATTCGGTCGGATGTGCATTAGACAGCGACGGTGACGGTGTCCCCGACTTCCGCGACGATTGTCGCAACACTCCTACCGGGGTAACGGTGGATAGCAGAGGCTGCCCTGTTAAAGATGAGGTCGTTCTTACCGTCGACCGCTTGGGCTTCGCTTTTGATAGTTTTGCTCTGGATGCGCCATCACAAGCTGCGCTTGATGCCGCGGTTGATGTGATCAAATCTCACTCTAGCGTCCAATTGGACGTGGTCGGCTATACGGATAGTAGGGGTACTGACGAGTACAACCAGACCTTGTCTGAGCGCCGGGCGCAAGCGGCGGTTGATTATTTGGTGTCAAAAGGCGTATCCCGGGATCAACTTCGTCCTATCGGTCGAGGCGAGTCTTCACCGGTCGCGAGCAACGACACAGACGATGGGCGTGCCCGCAACCGCCGAGTCGAGCTCGTCGTTCGCTAGACACTAGACACTTTCGACAGTATCGGAGAGCGAGACTCCGGTAGCTGACGACCGAGAGACTGGCAATAATGGAGTACAACGCCGCTGCGTATGCAGCGGCGTTGTTTCGTTTTTGGCCGCGTATTCCCTACTCCTTCACCACTCCCTGCTCTTCAAGAAGCGCAACTAAGCCGCTGAGTTAACACCCGCTGATCATCAGATTTCGGACCCGGGAAGCGGCGAAATTCACGGCTAAAAAGTAGATCTCATGAGGGCACCCAGACCAAGAAGCCTAGTTGCATACATCCTGCTCTCCCGACAAATTTCACGCAGCCGAAACCGTAAAAATACTTGAGCGTAAGTAAAACATACTGTATGTTCAAATTCAGTTTCACACCCCCACAATAAACTTAAGCAGCGCGTTTACAGCGACGCTCTAGCGCAGACTAGCGCGGAGGCCTCCCCGTGACAGAGCTCGAATCTTTCAGAAACGAAACCCGCGAATGGCTTGAAGCTCATTGCCCCGAGTCCATGCGTACTCCGGTATCAGGCTTTGAGGACATCTATACCGGCGGTCGAAAACCAGAAGTTGCTCACGCTGACCAGCCCCTATGGTGCGAGCGCATGGCCGAGCGCGGTTGGACCGTACCGCACTGGCCTAAGGAATACGGTGGTGGTGGTCTCGATAACGCGCAAGTCAAGGTATTGAATGAGGAAATGGGACGCATCGGCGCGCGCCGACCTCTGGATTCCTTTGGCATCTCGATGCTTGGTCCTGCTTTGCTCGAGTTCGGAAATGAAGAGCAAAAACGCGAACACTTGCCACCGATTTGTCGCGGCGAGATCCGATGGTGTCAGGGATACTCCGAGCCTAATGCCGGTTCCGACCTTGCAAGCCTTCAAACTAAAGCGGAAGACAAAGGCGATCACTTCGAAATCAACGGGCAAAAAATCTGGACCTCGTATGCGGACAAGGCCGATTGGATCTTTTGCCTGGTTCGAACCGACAACAGCGGCACAAAACACGAAGGCATCAGTTTCATGCTCTTCGACATGGCTCAAGGTGGCGTGTCGGTAAAGCCCATCCAGCTTATCAGCGGCTCCTCTCCTTTCTGCGAAACCTTTTTCGATAACGCTCGTGCGGAAAAGCGCAACCTAGTGGGTGAGCTTGGCCAGGGTTGGACGATCGCGAAATACTTGCTCACACACGAACGCGCGATGATTTCTGGCTTTGGTACGGCGCCGAGTAAGTCTCTAGGCGAAGGTGCTGTCGAGCAGATGGGCGCAGACGCGGAAGGCCGTCTTAGCAACGGAATATTGAGACAGGAGATCGCCCAGTACCAGCTCGACGCGATGGCCTTTGGCGCGACCATGGAGCGCATCGGTGACGAGATCAAAGCTGGCCAGGGGCTGGGTCCAGCCTCATCAATTTTTAAGTACTACGGCACTGAACTCAATAAGCGGCGAAATGAACTCAACTTGGCCGTTGGTGGTGAGTCGGCTTTAGGGTGGGCGGGAGATCAGTACAAGGGTGGGAGCGTTGTGCGCTCGTTCTTGCGTTCAAAGGGAAACTCTATTGAAGGCGGTACCTCCGAAGTGCAGCTCAATATCGTCGCCAAGCGTGTGCTCGGTCTACCAGACGCATAAGGGGGATACGGTCAGATGCCATTAGTACTAAACGAAGAGCAAGAGATGTTGCGAGATTCCGCGGCGGGATTCCTAGCAGAAAAAGCAAGCCTTGCCGAACTTCGCCAGCTCCGAGACGGTGGTGAAGCGCACGCTTACGACTCAACCGTATGGCAAGAAGTTGTTGAAATGGGCTGGGCAAGTATTGCCATTCCTGAGTCTTATGGTGGCCTCGGCTACGGTTATACCGGATTAGGAGTAGTCCTTGAGCAGGTGGGTCGCAACCTTAGTGCGACACCTCTGGAAGCCAGTGTGCTCGTTGGCGCAACTGCACTGTTAAATCTTGGCACCGACGAACAGAAGAATGCCTGGCTTCCGGAGTTAGCAAGCGGGGCAAAGCAAGTGACGCTCGCGCTTCAGGATTCTTCTCGCTTCGATCCATTAGGAACCAGCTTAAAAGCCGACGTTGATGGTGATGGCTTTCGTCTAAGCGGTGAGAAGCGAATGGTGCTAGACGCACTGACCGCCGACGCCTTCGTGGTTATTGCTCGAACATCGGGATCGGCGGGAGACCCTGACGGTCTCAGTGCTTTTTTGGTCGATGCCAAAAGCGACGGCGTGAGCGTGTCTCGCTGTGAGATGGTCGACTCTCGTCAGTGCGGGGCAGTTACTTTTGACGCCGTTGCGCTTGAGGGCAGTTCACTCATGGGTCAACTCGGTGCGGCTTGGGGTGGTCTTGAGAAAACCCTAGACATCGCCGCGATCGGGCTCTCTGCCGAGCTGCTTGGTTTATCTTTAGAAGCCTTTGAGCGCACCGTGGAGTACATTAAAGAGCGCAAGCAGTTTGGTCGCGTAATTGGTTCCTTTCAGGGTCTCCAGCATCGAGCTGCCGCGCTTTTTGCGGAGCTCGAGCTTGCAAAATCTGTTGTGCTCAAAGCGCTGCAGGCTATCGACGCTGATGACGAAAATCTTTCCGTTTTTGCCAGTGCCGCCAAAGCCAAACTGTGCGAGGTTGCTCGGACCGCCAGCAATGAGGGCGTGCAGATGCACGGCGGTATTGGCATGACCGATGAATACGATATCGGTTTCTTCCTTAAGCGCGCGCGCGTCCTGCAGCATCTGTATGGAGATCAGTACTACCACCTAGACCGCTTTGCCCGACTCGGTGGATACTAATTCGCTCAAATAACAACAATACGGAGCGACTATGAGCGAAACCATGCCCGCGCTGGCTAAAGCAATCAGCGAGCTAACGGCCGAAGGTGCGCCTTTCGCTGTGGCTAACACTTCCATCGGCGGCAATAGCTATCGTGTTTACGACTCTGTTCCGGCTAACGTCGCTGAGTACTTCAAATTCATGTTGGGCCATGGCGATAAAGACTTTGCCGTTTACCTCAACGAGCGTTACACCTTTGGCGAGGCCTATGCGCAAGCGGCAGCCTTTGCTCATGCCTTGCAGCACGACTTCGGTATTGAAAAGGGCGATCGAGTTGCCATCCTAAGTCGCAACAATCCTCAGTGGATGATCAGCTTCATCGGGATTCTTTCCATCGGTGCGGTAGCCGTACCTATGAACGGTTGGTGGACCACGGAAGAATTGGATTACGGTATTCAGGACAGCGGATCCACC
>JBCBZV010000044.1:0-29946 GCA_039815155.1 Pseudomonadota bacterium | reverse complement strand
GAAAAAAGCCAGGAGATCAACCTGCCGATTCTTGTTCTGCATGGCGAAGGCGATGTGATGACCGCACCTGCAGGATCGCAACGCTTCCACGACCAGGTCAGCAGCAGCGACAAGACCTTGAAGTTCTATCCAGCCCTTTACCACGAGATCTTCAATGAACCGGAGAAGGCTGAAGTGCTCAGCGACGTCTGCGCTTGGATTCAGCAGCGTCTTCCGAACGCATAGAGCAGGTAGGCTAGATTGAGCATGGGTGAAGACTCGAAGTCGGGTCGTTCCGAGGGTAGCTTAGCGGTCCAAGGGCCAGTCCTGCTGACCGGTGCACTGGGGCAATTGGGTTTAGCGCTTCAAGAGCTCTGTCCAACAGAATTACAACTTCACGCCTTTTCCCGCAGTCAATTGGATATTGCGGATAGCGATTCGGTTGAAACGGCTTTTTCCCGGACTAAGCCCGCACTGGTCATCAATGCCGCGGCCTATGCAGCTGTGGATCGTGCCGAAAGTGAGCCAGAGGCCGCTTACAGAGCAAATGCGCTTGGCCCCCAAGTCTTGGCCGAGCGGTGTGCGGCGAACGGTACGCGCCTGATTCATGTATCGACGGATTTTGTATTCGACGGTAGTGCCAGCCGTCCTTATCGCGCCGATGCTGCGACCGCGCCCCTAAGCGTATACGGTTTAAGCAAACTTCAGGGCGAAGAAGCCGTCGCAGCTGGTTTGGAAGATCACGTCATCTTGCGGACTGGGTGGGTTTACTCGCATCGTGGATCCAACTTCTTCCGGACTATGTTGCGCTTGCACGCTGAGCGCGCTCAATTAACCGTGGTTGCCGACCAGGTGGGAACGCCTACCCGAGCGGAATCGCTGGCCCGGGCTATTTGGGCGATTGCCTGCAGGCCGGCTCTACGGGGCATCTATCATTGGAGTGATGCAGGGGTCTGCAGCTGGTACGACTTCGCGGTCGCTATTGGTCGGCAGGCTGCGAAGAAAGGGCTAGTTGAGCAGGCCGCCGAAGTTATACCGATAAACTCTGAGGACTACCCGACCCCGGCGTCGAGACCGCACTATAGCGTGTTGGACAAGAACAGGACTTGGGACGAGCTTGCAATGAGTTCACACCATTGGCAGGAAGAGCTCGCTCAGGCCATCGGTCGGGCGCTGGCAGATCAAAATTCCAGCAATGAGCAGGGGAGGACAGCAGAAGAACATGGCTAATACGCTGCTTGTGACCGGGGCCGCTGGATTTATTGGAGCGAACTTCGTCCACTATTGGTTGCGCACCTATCCGCAGGATGCGGTCATCGCTTATGACGCACTTACCTATGCGGGAAACCGAGCGAGTCTCGCCGCGCTCGAAGACTTGCCTCAGTTTCGCTTTGTCCAGGCGGACATCCGCGACGAAGACACGGTCGCCCGACTATTGCGTGATCAAAAGGTCAATTACCTCGTACACTTTGCCGCAGAGAGCCACGTGGATCGTTCTATCAGCGGTCCCGACGCGTTCATAGATACCAACATTGTGGGTACACACAGCTTGTTGAAAGCCGCCCGAGCCATTTGGCTAGATGAGGGCGACGGCAAGGAGCACCGCTTTCATCACGTGTCCACCGACGAGGTCTATGGATCACTGACTATGGATGATCCCGGATTTCACGAAGAACAGCAGTACCAGCCAAACTCGCCTTATTCGGCAAGTAAAGCCGCATCCGATCATCTGGTTCGAGCCTACCACCATACCTATGGCCTGAATGTCTCGATAAGTAATTGTTCTAACAACTACGGCCCACTGCATTTTCCCGAAAAGCTGATCCCGCTGTGCATCACCAATGTTCTTCGAGGTCGATCGCTCCCCATCTATGGGGACGGCAGCAATATTCGGGACTGGCTTTATGTCGAAGATCACTGCCGTGGAATTGATCTTGTTATGCAGGGTGGGCGTCTTGGGGAGAGCTACAACGTCGGGGGGAACAACGAGCGAAGTAATTTACAGCTGGTAAAAGTGCTCTGTGCTCAACTCGATGAACGCTTCGCTTCCGAGGAGGGCCTCGCAAAACAGTTCCCCAATGCGCCGCAAGCTAAAGGTAGATCAGCGGAATCGCTGATCGAGTTTGTAACAGACCGCGCCGGCCACGACTGGCGCTACGCGATTGATGCGACGCGCATCAGCAATGAGCTAGGTTATGAGCCGCAAGAGACTTTCGAGTCAGGGATGGAGAAGACGCTCGACTGGTTTCTGAAAAACGAAAGCTGGTGGCGGCCCCTGTTGTCCAGCGACGACGCTTAAGGCAAATACCGAGCAGACTGATATCGAGACTCTTTGTTTTTAACGATCAGTAGCGATCTGCGCTGAGATCGACTCTACCGCGACGTCTCCTAAATACCTAGCCAGCCAAAGGCAATGACGCAGAAACCGACGGTTCGTTTTAGGTTTGCTTTTTGAAAGCACAAATGTACAATTGCAAAACTTTGCAACTGTACAAGCGTCATTATGGCTGCCAGCACAAAACACTTCGAGCAAGACGAGCCCTCCTGTGAAGCAGAGAATCACTCGGGCAGAGCATTCTCGATCAACGCTGGGGCTTGCGATCGGGCGGCCGCGATATTTCGTGCGCTCGGCGACCCTCAAAGGCTGCGTCTTTTGATGATGCTCGAGAGTGGAGAGTCGTGTGTCTCAGAAATGGCGATGACGCTTGAAGAACCACTGCCAGCTATATCTCAACGCTTGCGAGTACTAAAGAGCGAGCGAATTGTGCGAGCTCGACGGGATGGCAAGCACGTTTTTTATTCCCTCGCCGACGAGCACATCTCGCGCTTGGTCACGAACGGGGTTATGCATGCAATGGAAGACCTACCTACTAAGGAGTAAATCGATGTACAAGATTCACGAAAACCACGAACACGAACATGGTCCCGGTTGTGGTCATACGGCGGTCCGCCATGAAGATCACGTGGACTATATTCATGATGGCCATCTACACCATGTACGTGCTGACGGTCAGGTCGAAGATCACGCCCTCGAAGTCAGCGAAGTCAACCCGAATGCATGCACTCCGAGTCATTCATGTGGCGGTCACGACGTCGATCACGTTCATGGTCCCGGCTGTGGTCACGAGGCAATACCGCACGGCGATCACATCGACTACCTAGTCGATGGCCATCTGCATCACCCACATGGCGATCACTGCGACGACCATGGTCCAGTGGAACTCATCGCTTAAGTTGGAAACCAAACTGCTCCGCCTGAGCTGCTAGAGACTCAGCTCAGGCGTGGGGCATTTGCAAACGAAAGCCCCTGTTGATCTTTTGCCGACAGCGTGGGCTTGGCACCCTCTTTTAATGGCCAGTCAATCGCGAGATCTGGGTCATCCCAGGCCAAACTGATTTCGCTGTCCGGGTCGTAGCGATCCGTGCACTTGTACTGGAAGTCGGCATAGTCCGTTAACACATAAAAGCCGTGAGCAAAGCCAGGTGGGACCCACAGCATGTCCTTGTTCTCACAATCAAGCGTTACGCCTATCCAGTTGCCCAAGGTGGGTGAGTCGCTGCGAAGGTCGACAGCGACGTCGAATACCGCGCCAGCGCTTACCCGAACGAGCTTGCCTTGCGTATGCGCAGTTTGGTAGTGCAAACCTCGAAGGATTCCTTGTGCCGATCGACTGTGATTGTCTTGCACAAAGTGCAGATCTAGACCGGCCTCGCTAAAGCTCTCTGTATTCCAGCTTTCATAAAAGAAGCCTCGTTCATCGCCGAACACCTTTGGCTTTATCAGGTAAACGCCACTAAGAGAAGTTGCTTCAACTTCCATCGCGTACGGCTCCTTCCTCGCGTAGTAGTCCAATCAGGTATTCACCATAACCGCTCTTACGCAGTGGACGGGCTAACGCCTCGAGGTTCTCTGCACTGATATAACCTTTTCGGTACGCCACCTCTTCCGGACAAGCAATCTTAAGCCCCTGGCGCTCCTCCACAACACGAATGAAGTTTGCAGCATCCAGCAGCGAGTTGTGCGTTCCCGTATCTAGCCAGGCCGTTCCCCTACTCATTACTTCAACTTTGAGCTTCTCTTGCTGAAGATAGGCAAGGTTTACATCGGTGATTTCAAGTTCGCCCCGATGGGAGGGCTTAATATCTTTGGCGATGCGCAGCACGTCGTTATCGTAAAAATACAAGCCCGTGACCGCGTAGCGCGAACGCGGTTTATTGGGTTTTTCCTCAATGCCGCGTGCAGTGCCATCCGAATCAAAATCGACGACGCCGTAGCGCTCCGGATCGTTGACGTAGTAAGCAAATACCGAGGCACCGCTTTCGCGCGTTACCGCATGGCTAAGACACTTAGAAAAACCATCGCCGTAGAAAATGTTGTCCCCCAAGATCAGGCTGACTGGCGAGTCGCCCACAAAGTCTTCGCCCAGAATAAACGCCTGTGCCAGGCCATCGGGAGAAGGCTGTACGGTATAGCTAATGTTGATTCCCCACTGCGCCCCGTCGCCGAGTAAATCGGCGAAAGCACTCTGATCACGGGGCGTGGTAATGATTAGAACGTCTCGAATACCCGCTTCCATCAAAGTCGCCAGCGGGTAGTAGATCATTGGCTTGTCGTAAACAGGCATTAGCTGTTTACTCACGGTGCTGGTTAGCGGGTGTAGCCGGGTTCCCGATCCACCGGCCAACACGATTCCTTTAAACAAAAAGGCTCCTTTCCCCGAGACGGGCTTTCGCAGATCACGTTGCTGCGCGCAGTGTACCGGAAGCAATCAGCAGAACCGCAGGCGGATGGGCAAAAAAAGGATAGTATTTTGAACGACCGAAAAGCTTTGAGGGTAAGGAAAATCGTTGCCGTTGAGACCGCCCCGGGTAAGAAAGTTCTGCCCCTTTGAAGACGCCAACGGTCGTACTCCAGTCTCAGGATGAGGCGGCCCTGGGCCCTTGGCAGCTCGCTTGCCTGAAGTCGGTGCGCCAGTGGAGTAAAGGCCTTAATTACGCCTATCGCTTTGAAAACAATGAGTTCTTTGATCGAATCCCCACCGCGCTAAAGAGCAAGTACCAATCGCATATGTTGCTTCTGAGCGATCTCGCCCGCCTCCTTTGGCTGCGGGAAGCCTTGGATGAGGGCTTTGACTCTGCGATTTGGTGCGATGCTGATTTGCTCATTTTCGACAATTTTGTACCTACCTCAGTGCGCGAGAGCTTTGGCCGCGAGTGTTGGGTCCAGCAACAGGGCTCTCGGTTGCGGTCCTATAAAAAAGTCCACAATGCCTGGCTCTGTTTTCATCGGAGTTCACCTCTATTGAGCTTTTACATCGATCGTGCGCTTTGCCTACTGGAGCACGCGACGCCACCGCTTGTACCTCAGTTCTTAGGTCCCAAACTGCTTACTGCATGGCACAACATTGTGCCGTTCAACGTGGAAGAGCAGGTTGGCATGCTTTCTCCGCTTTGCGCTCGTGATCTACTCTGTGGCGGGAACAAATCACTCGAGCTGCTGCGAGCAGGTCACTCGGCGCCGATAAAAGCCCTGAACTTAGCCGCATCTTACGAGGGCCGTCACAGCGACGGTGTATGCCACGGCCCGGACGAGTACAGCGCGCTAGTCAATCATCTGAAAACGTACGGCTGTTGCAGCCGGCCTTAGGCTTTAACCAGCTTAGTTCCCTATACGGAATATTACGGCATAGCTTGTGTAACAATCTCTGGCGTTTACAATGCGGCGCTTTGCTATTGAACTGCTAGCCCCATTGCCGTCCCCGTTTCTGAGCGCTGATGCATAGATGCTGGGCGTGCCACCCCAATGACCAAACCCGCTCTCACAGAAAATCTAGATTCGCCTTCGCTAAGTTCGAGTACCTTCGCGGAGGCATCCGCGCCGCGCTTATCGAATTCTGGTTCGCTAAAAATCGCGCTGCTGGGTTATCGCAGTCAGCCCTTCGGCGGTGGTCAGGGAATCTATCTTCGTTACTTAAGCAAAGCCTTAGTAGAAGCGGGACATCAGGTGGACGTAATTTCCGGGCCTCCCTATCCGATCTTGGATGAAGGCGTCAGGCTGATACAGATTCCCAGTCTGGATCTGTTTGCGAATGGTCTCGCCTCACTACGTCCGCGCCACTTACTGTCATATTCCGATACGGTGGAGTGGCTAAGCAAACTCACCGGGGGCTTCGCCGAGCCCTATACCTTTGGTCGTCGGGTGCGAAAGTATTTGCATAAGCACGGTCGTCACTATGATCTGATTCACGACAATCAAAGTTTGAGCTACGGCGTGCTCAAGCTTCAGAGCGATGGGTTTCCCCTGGTCACGACAGTCCATCATCCCATCACCAATGATCGGAGGATCGCGCTTCGCGCTGCCCGGGGATGGCGGGAGCGCCTGCTGGTAAAGCGCTGGCACTCTTTTTTGCATATGCAGGGCAAAGTAATAAAGAGGCTGCGAAACGTCATCACAGTCTCTGAGCAGTCACGGCAGGATATCGCCCAGGATTTCGGGCTTTCGATTGAACGCATAGGGCTTATCTACAACGGAATCGATACGGAGGTATTTCGGCCCCTCGAAGCACCTTCCGGCGATACGTTGCGGCTGATGGCAACGGCGTCTGCCGATGCGCCTCTCAAGGGCCTACGCTATTTACTCAAGGCCTACGCGGCGCTCTTGGCTGAGTTTCCGACCTTAGAGTTGTTGGTAGTGGGGCAGCCACAGGTTGGGGGCAAGACCGATCGTCTCCTAGATCGATTAGGTCTTAGGCAGCGAGTTCAGTTCGTTACTGGAGTAAGCACGGACGAGCTTGTCTCCATGTACTCGCAGGCGACCGTCGCTGTCGTACCCTCGATCTACGAGGGCTTCGGCTTGCCAGCAGGCGAAGCGATGGCATGCGCGGTGCCGGTCGTTTCGACCGATGGCGGCGCTTTACCGGAAATCGTCGGTGACGCTGGTGTCATCGTTCCCTCGGCGAACGCTGAGGCGCTGACCGCTGCTTTGAGCCGCCTGCTCAGAGATCAAGAGGAACGAGAACGACTCGCTAAGGCGGGTCGTCAGCGCATTCTCGAAAATTTTAGCTGGCACGTTTGCGCGTCTCAGTTGCTTGACTACTATCGGAGGGTAATTGCCGATGCAAACCGTTGACCGTGAGTATTTCCCGATGCGACCCGGGGAGAAGTTACTCGACTTAGGCTGCGGAGAGGGCCGCCACGTCATTGCGGCGTGCACGCTCGATGGGATTGATGCGATCGGTGTCGACTTATCGGTGGAAGACTTGAGCACGGCGCGCTCAAGGCGCGATGAGTTCGCCGAACTCACGCTCGGAAACGTGGCAATCGATGATGTTGCTGGCGCCGAGCGATCACCCTTATTCGCAGTGCTTGCTGGCGATGCGCTCAGCCTGCCCTTCGACGAGCACACTTTCGATGCCGTGATCTGTAGTGAGGTTTTAGAACATGTACCCGACTACCGCGCAGCGCTGCGGGAGATACATCGCGTACTAAAACCGGGCGGGCGTCTTTGTGCCAGCGTTCCACGGGCTTGGCCCGAACGCATCTGCTGGTTTTTCTCGCGCGAGTACCATCAGGTGCTTGGCGGGCATTTACGCATTTTTGATGCGGGCGAGCTCAGCGCCGATATCCAGAGGCAAGGTTTTTCGCCCTATGCCAGACATGGAGCCCATGCACTGCATAGCATTTATTGGTGGCTGCAGTGTATGTTCTGGAAAAACCGCGAGAAAAACTGGCTCGTTCGCCAATATCATCGCCTACTCGTCTGGGATATGATGTCAAAGCCTGCGTTCACCCAGTGGTTGGAACGCGTCCTTAACCCGCTTCTTGGTAAAAGTGTTGTGATGTATTTTCGCAAGGGCCCAGCGTGAGCGGTCCCTACTTTACGCCGGGCCTTTACCCGCGAGAGTTTCTGAGCCCGACCGTAGCCGCGATCGCAGCGCTTCAGCACGAGAGCGGTGAGATAGCCTGGTCTGATGGCAAGTACTCCGACCCCTGGGATCACGTGGAGGCCGCTATGGGGCTGTCTATCGGTGGTGATCTTAAGGCTGCGGAGCGCGCCTATAGATGGCTGGCGTCTGTGCAACTCGATGATGGTAGCTGGTGGGCCGCCTATGAGAACGGAAAGGCGCACAACCTGGAACGACGAGAGAGCAACTTCGTCGCGTACATTGCGACCGGTGTTTGGCATCATTTTCTAATCAGCGCAGACCGGATATTTTTGGAAGATCTATGGCCGACTGTCGAGCGTGCGATAGATTTTGTGCTCAATTTGCAAACAGAGCACGGCGACATCCACTGGGCTGTCGACTCTAACGGCAAAGCCCTCGAAGACGCTTTGATCACCGGTTGTAGTTCTATCTATAAGAGTTTGGAGTGCGCGCACAACATTGCGTTCACTCTAGGGTATTCGCGCAGCGATTGGCTGCTGGCTCGAGACCGGCTTGGCGAGGCGCTTCGGCACAAACCTAGCCGCTTTGATCGCACTTGGGAAAGTAAATCCCGCTATTCGATGGATTGGTTTTATCCGGTGCTGACCGGTGTAATCACCGGTACCGCAGCTCGTGATCGAATTAATGCGCGCTGGGACGAATTTGTAGAGAAGGGACTTGGTTGTCGCTGCGTTGTCGAAGAGCCCTGGGTTACGGTGGCGGAGTCCTGCGAATTGGTCATGGCTTTATTGGCTGCCGGTGATCACGCTCGCGCGGTTGAACTCTACAGCTGGCTGCACCAGTGGCGCAGTGAGAGTGGGGACTACTGGACCGGATACCAGTTTGTCGAGGACTTACTCTGGCCCGACGAAAGGCCAAGCTGGACAGCGGGGGCCGTACTCCTCGCGGCAGATGCACTGACTAAACACACCGCAGCCGCAGGACTCTTTTGCAGCATCGACCTGTTGCATGAGCGTGATTCAGCGGTTGTCTCACAGGGCAGCTAAGCTTCGTTTTTTGGCGAGTTCTGCGAGCTTCGATTCAGCGCCCAAGAGCAGCGGGGTCATTCGTAACAAAGCGCCGTCCTTATGCGGCCGTGTAATTTCCTAAAGACGCTCGAGGATTCTCAGACTGTGGACTGTAGCCCTTTCTTTGTACAAACCCGACGCTAACGCCAAGCGGTAAACCGTCGCCGGTGCCTGCCCGCCGTCTTCCGCATTCGGAAAAACATCGTGAATCGCCAATAGTCCCCGTGGTTCCACTTTGCCTGCCCAGGCGCGATAGTCCGCTAGTGCAGCGGCGAGACTGTGCCCACCGTCGATGAACAGCATGGAGATGGGATGGGTCCAAACATCAGAGAATGTCGTGGATTTTGTCACCACCGGCACTACTGTATCGTCCAAGGAGGCCGCTCGCATGGTGGCGCGAAACGCGTCGAAGCTGTTGATGCCGCCGCTGCCGTCAGCGAGGCTTGCGTCGTGGTAAAACTCCCCCACTTGATGCTCTTCCGATCCTTGGTGGTGATCTACGGCGAACAACTTTCGCCCCGCTTGTTGACATCCCACTCCAAAATAAACCGTCGATTTACCGCAATAGCTGCCGATTTCAACGGCGGGGCGTGGTGAGTCCAGAGCCGCAGCACTGTCCAGGAGCGCTTGGCCCTCCTCTGGATGAAGAAAGCCTTTCACAGAATCGATATCAATGGGGAGGGACAAAACCGGGGACTCTCATTATTCCGTTTTAGCGCCAAGACCCTACCGACTGCTAGCGCAGCCGACAAGTCTGGCCTGCTCTCCTTCGGATGGTTATGCTCCCCACTTCCTTCAACGAGTCGCGTTTGAGCATGCGCGTAATCTACAGCGTCTTGGTGACAGTGCTTGTGCCGCTAGTGATGGTGAGAATGCTCTGGCGCTCTCGTCGTGCCCCGGCCTATCGAGAGCGGCTCCCCGAGCGGCTTGGGTATTTTAATCCCCCAACCGATGCGGACATTTCGATCTGGGTTCATGCCGTCTCTCTAGGTGAGACTTTGGCCGCGCGACCATTGATAGAAAGACTTCTGAACGACTTCCCCCAGTACACGATCGTGGTTACTACTACCACTCCCACAGGTTCTGAGCAGGTCAAAAAACTCTTTGGCGAGCGGGTATTTCACGTTTACGCCCCTTGGGATACCCCCGGAGCCGTGAAACGTTTCTTACGGAAGACGCGACCGGCGCTATTAATACTGATGGAAACAGAACTCTGGCCGAATATGCTGTCTTTTAGCTCTCGTACTGGTTGCCGTGTGATGTTGGCAAACGCGAGGCTTTCCGCTCGCTCTGCGGCAGGCTATGCGCGCTTTGCACGCTTAACCCGTTCGATTTTGGGCAGTATCGACAACATCGTTGCGCAAAGCGCAGCCGATGCGGATCGCTTTTTGCAGTTGGGAATGGATCCGGCCAAGCTAAGCGTAACCGGCAGCATTAAGTTCGACATCACCATTAGAGATGAGCTGCGCGCTGAAGCCAGCCAGCTCAAGTCCCAGGCGATCAAAAACCGCCGCGTCCTGCTGGTCGCAAGCACCCATGTTGGTGAAGATCCGCTTGCCCTTGCACTCTTCGCTCAGCTAAAGAAAGCAGACCCATCCCTGTTGATGCTGCTTGCACCGCGTCATCCCGAGCGCTTCGAAGATGTCGCGACGCTATGTTCGCAAAGCGGCTTTCATCTGCAACGCAGGTCTATCGACCCTGTGCCCAGCGAAACGGCGGATATACTGCTTATCGATACCCTAGGAGAATTGCTACTGCTGTTCGGCATCGCTGACTTGGCTGTCATTGGGGGTAGCTTCGTGAATCGGGGAGGTCACAATCCGTTGGAGGCGACCGTATGGGGCGTGCCTGTCCTGGTAGGCCCTTATATGTTCAATTTCGCCGACGTGGCGGTGAAGCTGCAAAGCGTTGGTGCCCTTGAATCGTGCAAGGATCTTGATGAGCTCATAGCCACAGCGAGCAGCCTGCTAGCGAATGAAGAGGAGCTGTCACGACGAAAGCTTGCTGCCCTAGAGGCTATGGCAAAGAACCATGGCGCTCTTGGTGCCCTCATTGGAGAAGTCGAACGGCTACTTGGTCCCGATAGTTGAGGAGCTCGTCGGTGGTGGCGGGTTTTCCAGGAAGCTGTTGAGCAGGTAGATGTCCTCAGGGCTAAGCAGCCCCGCTTGCTCTTTTAAGCGCAGCGTATTGGTAATGTAGTCGTAGCGACTATTTGCGAAGTCGCGCATCGCACCAAACAGCGTGTTTTGCGCATTCAGTACGTCTACGATGTTCCGCGTGCCCACTTCGTAGCCTGCTTCGGTCGCATCAAGAGCGCTTCTTGAGGAGACGATACTCTGTTTGCGCGCGGCCACTCGAGCGACGTCGTTTACTACGGTCATGTGCAAAGATCGAGCGTCCGTAACGGTCTGGCGCGTTAGGTTAATCCGCTCCTCACGGGCCTGATTGAACTGCTGCGCGGCTCTTCTTCTTTCCGCGCTTATCGCGCCGCCGGTAAAGAGCGGCATATTCAACTCAACCCGCCATACGGTGGATTCACGCTCCTGATCGGGGGGAAAGTTGAAGATGCCTGCTGGGTCCTGAAAACGTGTTCCGTCCGTTTCAAAGTCTGAATACTGACCGCTACCGCTGACCGTCGGCGCATGCGCGAGTTTACGGGCCGTGGCGGTTTGTCGCGCCGCTTCTTCTCCATACCTGGCGGCTTGGAGGGTGAAATTGTTGGCCAGCGCAAACTCTACCCAAGCGCTGCGATCCGCAGGTTCGGGCATATTTGCCGTGAATGACTCCACCAACACGTCCAGCGTGTCGTGCCGTTTGCCGGTCAACACCGTTAGGTTTTCTAAGGCTACCGAAACACTATTCTCGTCGGCGATCCGTTCAACGCGAGCAAGGTCATAAGCTGCTTGGCTCTCGTACACATCGGTAATGGCGATTAAGCCTACTTCAAATCGTTGCTGATTTTGCTCCAGTTGCCGTTCAAAAGCTTGCTCTCGCGCCAAGGACGCCTGAAGGTTGTCTTGACTGCGTAATACGGCGAGATAAGCCTCCACCACACGAACGATTAGGTTTTGCTGATTGGCCGCAAATACCGCCTCCGCTTGCTGCGATATTTCTTTTCCCGACTGGAAGGAGAACCAAGCCGGTAGATCGAAAATTGCCTGCTGCAGAGTGACTAAATAGCCGTCTGTGTCGATGTCTGTATTGTCGAAGGTATCCCCAATGATCGGGTTTCCCGTGGAGTCAAAATTAATAATCCCCGGACTGGTGGTATCTGTATCGGAGTTTTCAAAGCTATAGCTCGCTGATACCTGCGGTAGCAGCGATGACAGTGCTGCCTTCTCAGTCTCTAAGCCTGCCAGGTATTGAGCCTCTTGCGCCTTGAGCGTGGCATCGTTTTCTAAGGCGAGCTCATAGATGTCACGGAGGGATTCGGCTGTGGCGATCGAAGTCTGCAGTGCCAGCGCCGCTGCGAGTAGGCAGCAGGCCCTTGAATTAACTGGTTTGCCGGGCTTGTTGCCGCCGGAGCTGAACATAATGTAATCCTTGGAAAACTCTGCGTTCGCGAGTAAACGCAAATGGTATCAGTAATGCCAATGGCATCGCAGCGTGCAAAAATGACCAAACGGGTGCTACGAAAGCTCGCTATCTTAGGTGAAACGTTTGCAGCAAGTGAACACTTTTGACACCGTTAACCGCATTTTCGGTACGTTTGATCGAAAACGGATCTCCAACTAATTCGACCTCGATCCAGTCGCCCGTCACGACAGCCTTGCAAGCGCTCACCCGCGATCCTTTACTTGCCTGAGTCATGCTCGCACAAGCTTTTTGCTATTCGCCGCGCTCAGCACAATACGCAGTTTCCCCTTCCGCCGGTTTACTTCCAGCAACAAACACGGGAACGGAAGCCGTCTCCGGAAGTACGGCGAGCGCCCTTAGAGTCGACGGCTTAGCGCCCGTGCCGAAGAAAAAAGTGAGACGCAGTAAGTGCTTTGGGGAATTTGAGCAATTCGAATAGGCGACCCAGCCTTAATCTTCCGCTAAAGTAGCAAAAGTAGTAAAACTCAGCGAATTCAGAAGAGACGACTTCGAAGCAGCCGTGACAGCGCCAGGCAAAACAACCCACGATAGTGGGAACCACAGAAGAAGCAGCCCACAAACGCGAGGCAAGCGCTACAAGGTAGATTTGCGCTCGCTGCATGCCCTGTGCGAGGCAAACTATGCGCGTTTGCTTCGCCTATTTCCCGACTACGAGACAAGCAACAGCCATCAGTTCTCTTTGTCCTTTGCACAGGTCCAGATCGATGTGCTCGAGAGAACTCGTTACACCACTCTTTTTCGCCTGCGTTCTTATCGTCCAGCTAACGGTGAGCAAGCCAGTAGTGAGCAAGGCCACTGGCTGGAGCCGCTGAACATCGAGACGCGGGCCTACCACGATGCCAGTATGCTAGAGGTGGTCAACTTTCAGCATGGTGGTCGCACGGAGGGGCGCTATGACTACCCCAATCCCGCGATGCATCAGCAAGATGAGAAGATCCAACAAAATGCCTTTGTTGCGGAGTGGCTATCTCATTGCCTTCACTACGGCCTACATCAGGGCGAAGGTGAGCTGAGCGCCTATCTCAAACCTGGAGCAACGCACGCCTAGCGGCGTTCGGTCCCATGGATCAGCGCGTCGACAGCTTGAAGAGGCTGAGTGTGCAGGGCGATACCGTCCGTATTCTTCAGATTACCGATATGCATTTGACCGCTTATCCCGGCGGCAAGCTCCTAGGATTGGATACGGACTATTCGCTAAAAGCAGTGCTCGATCTGATTAAAGACGAGCGTGGTGTTGCTGATCTTGTACTGGCTACCGGAGATCTAGCTGATGCGGGCGTCGCGGGAGCCTATCGCAGGGCAATCGATTATTTCAGCCAGGTCGCGACGAATCAGGCCTGGCTGCCCGGCAATCATGACGACGTGGATGTCATGCGCGAAATTGGTGGCCAGGAACGTACCGCAGGCGAAATCCGCGTCGGCAACTGGCAGATCCTGTTGCTGAATTCCCAGGTGCCCGGCGAGGTGGACGGTCGGCTAGGAGAAGCCGAACTCGCGCGTCTCGAAAACGCACTTGCCAACGGTGCAGAAGAAAACCTGCACTCTCTGGTTTGCCTGCATCACCATCCGATTTCCATAGGCTGCGACTGGTTAGATCAGCAGATTGTTGAAGATGCTGATTCGTTTTTTGAGGTGATTGATAGGTTTCCAAACGTGCGGTGTATCCTCTGGGGACATGTCCACCAAGAGGTTCACACGACTAGAGGTGCCATCGACCTACTGTGCGCACCTTCCACGTGTATTCAATTTCTACCAAAGCAAGTTGATTTTGCCTTGGACAGCAAACCGCCCGGTTATCGCTGGCTAGACTTGCATGCGGATGGGAGCTTCGAAACGGGCGTATCGCGCGCTGAACGGGGCGTGTTCCCTGTCGACCGGGAAGCGGGCGGCTATCTCTAGTTTTAGCTGGCTTAAGGCACACTTCGCGCAATTCAACTTGGACGCGATGGTCGTGATCCGCTGAGTTTTCACCGAAGCCTAGGCTGGCTCGTGTACAATCCAGCGCTTCCTAGCGATCGAGAAACCATTCCGTAGTGACCGAGTATTCCTCCGAGTCCATTGAGGTTCTCACCGGCCTTGAGCCCGTCCGCAAGCGGCCGGGTATGTACACCGACACAAGTCGACCCAACCACCTTGCGCAAGAAGTCATAGACAACAGCGTCGATGAAGCGCTCGCCGGTTTCGCAAGACAAATAGACGTGGTTCTGCACACCGATGGTTCGCTGTCAGTAACTGACGATGGTCGCGGGATGCCCGTCGATGAGCATCCGGAGCAAAAAAAACCGGGTGTAGAAGTGATTCTTTCTACCCTTCACGCCGGCGGTAAATTCTCCAGCAAGAACTACCAGTTTAGCGGCGGTCTGCATGGCGTAGGTGTCTCCGTCGTGAATGCGCTGTCTAAAAAGCTCGTGGTGAGCATTCGCCGCGATGCGCAGGTTCATCAAATGGAATTCGCCGGTGGGGAAAAAAGTACCGAGCTGGCGGTGGTGGATACCTGTGGTAAGCGCAATACGGGAACCCGCGTGCACTTTGAGCCCGATCCTCAGTATTTTGACTCGATCAATTTCTCTGTTCCTCGACTGCAGCATGTACTGCGCGCGAAAGCCGTTTTGTGTCCCGGATTGCGTGTCACGTTCCTGGATGAGAAGAAAAAAGAGAGAGATGAGTGGTACTACGAGGATGGTCTGACCGATTACCTGGTTTCCGCTACCGAGGGATTTGTGACGCTTCCTTCCGAACCTTTCACAGGCAGTTTCAGCGGCAGTGCAGAGGCTGCGGATTGGGCGGTGCAATGGCTGCCGGAAGGCGGTGAGCTGGTCACGGAAAGCTACGTCAATCTGATTCCCACCGCACAGGGCGGGACGCACGTAAATGGGCTGCGAACCGGCCTCCTCGATGCGATGCGCGATTTTTGCGAGATCCGGTCTTTGTTACCGCGGGGAGTGAAGCTCACACCCGATGACATCTGGGACCGATGTACCTATGTGCTCTCATCTAAGCTCGAAGATCCACAGTTTTCTGGTCAGACTAAGGAACGACTGAGTTCTCGCGAAGCCGCTGCATTCGTAGCCGGCGTAGCAAAGGACGCGTTTAGCCTTTGGTTGAATCAGCACACCGCCGACGCGGAAGCGCTGGCAGAGATGTGTATCGCGAATGCGCAGCGCCGCATGCGCAGCGCCAAGAAAGTCGTGCGCAAGAAGGTCAGCGCTGGCCCAGCTTTGCCGGGTAAGCTCGCAGATTGTTCCGGAGAAGATCCAGAGCGGTCAGAACTGTTCTTGGTGGAAGGTGATTCAGCCGGTGGGAGTGCGAAACAAGCTCGTGACCGGGAGTTCCAAGCTATCCTACCGCTGCGCGGCAAGATCCTGAATACCTGGGAGGTCGACTCACAGGAAATTCTAGCGTCTGCTGAAGTACATAATATTTCTGTCGCGTTAGGTATCGATCCTGGGAGCGACGATCTTTCGGAGCTGCGCTACGGCAAGGTCTGCATCCTCGCGGATGCCGATTCGGACGGGCTTCATATCGCCACGCTGATTTGTGCGCTTTTTGTCCGCCACTTCAAACCGCTGGTGGCCGCCGGCCACGTTTTTGTCGCTATGCCTCCGCTTTTTCGCGTCGATATCGGAAAAGAGGTTTTCTACGCGCTGGACGAGGCGGAAAAGCAGGGCGTGCTCGATCGTATCGAGGCGGAGAAGAAGCGGGGCAAGGTCAACGTACAGCGATTTAAGGGCCTTGGAGAAATGAACCCACTGCAGCTCCGTGAAACTACGATGAATCCCGATACCCGGCGTTTGGTTCAACTGCGTCTTGATCCGGGAGACGGCACAGCTCGCATGCTCGACATGCTACTTGCGAAAAAGCGCGCCGGGGATCGTAAACAGTGGTTAGAGAAAAAAGGGGATCTCGCCCAGGTTCTCTAGCGCATCTTTAGCTAGTCCCGCTTAGTTCATAACCTATTCCAGGCTCACCCCGTCTATTCACCTCCCTAGCTTCCTTTGAAGATCTGCGACGGAATTGGGCCCGTCGCCCGTATCACCAACGAAGGGACAGTGCGTCCGTTACCTTTGCCTGCGCTTGTGCCCCTGTTTTCTTTGAGGCATCACCGGGACCGCTAGGGTAACGGTGCAGTCGGGGCAAGTTGCGCGAATGTGACGCTCGACACAGTCCCAGTTAGCTCTTTATATGAGAATGCGCAGGCCAAGATCTAAGATCGAAGGCGCGCTCCAAATACTGGATGAATATTTATGACTAGCCGAGCTGCTATGGCCGACCGCCCAGGAAAATGCACAACGCTTGCGGCCTTTTTGCTGTTGCTTGCGGGGTGCCGTATAGAGATTGACGTTCCCACGAGCGGCTCTGTGACCACGACATCAGGCGCAATTAACTGTTCTGCGGGGCAACAGTGCACAGTCGATGTCAGCGACGTCTTCTTTGATGAGACCTTCGTTGCGGAGGCTGAGGAAGGGTTCGTCTTCACGGGCTGGGAAAAGACGGACAAAGGTCTATGCGGTGGGAGCGCCGATGATTGTCATCTGGAAACTTCGGCGTTTGCAGCTAACGACGCCTTAATGGCGTTTCTAGAGGATCCAACGGATACCTACTACCTTCAACCGCAGTTTCAAAGTACCGGCTTTAACTCTTTGATGATTGGGCACAGTTTCTTCCGACCCTTTGCCGAAGGGCTTCCGGAGCACGCAGAACGCGCGGGGATCGCCAACCACCAGGTTCAGATTGTGTTCAATGGCGGGCAGAACGGGGCACCAGAAGCGCTATGGGATAACGCCAATAAGCGGGCTGAGGTACAGGGCATTTTAGATCAGGGGGGCATCGAGCTATTCGCGATGACCTATCACAACGAATTTCCTTCCTTGCGCGGCTACCGGCTATGGATCGACTATGCGCTGCAGCAGAACCCGGACGTGCGCATTGCCGTAGCGCTGCCGTGGCTATCGTTCCCAGAGCAGTACGATGCGGAGACCTACGATGCGCTTTGGAGCGAATTCCAAAGCGGTGACTGGCATGCGGGAGTGGATCAGCTCCGACGCGAGTATCCCGATACAGAGATTTTTAGCATTCCCTACGGCCGCAGTGCCGTGGAGCTGCGCAATCTGTTTGCCACAGGGGAATTGCCTGATGTTGATGAGCTCAAAAGTAAGAGCGCCGATGCGATCTTCCGCGACGACCTGGGGCACGCCGACGATATCCTCATCGAACTGGGCCGACTGGTATGGCTCAACGCGGTCTATGACGTAGACCTGCCGAGCTACGAATACGAACCGCCCTATGAGACCGATCTAAAAGCCCTTGCCCAGAGGATCATGGACGAGCACGATCCCAATTACGATGCGCCTTATCGCTAAGAATTTGGCACCCGCTAACCCCCCTCATTTAAAAACGCTGCTTTAGTACGACGCGTAGACTACACTGCCAGTCTCAGCACAAGCCGCAGGCAGGGTGGATATTCCGATTCCCCAGCGCGAGATCTCTAAAGCGAGCAATCTGGATTTGGGGGCTGAAGGAGCCGCCAATGTAGCACCTGCTCGTCAATCAGCTGCTTTGACCGCTGCTACAGCATCGGACTTTCAGACTCTGAACGACCAATTTATCGCATGCATCGCATGCGACGCGCTCTGGAGAAAACCGGAGTTAGCCCCCGGGGAGCGCGTGCGTTGTCCGCGTTGCCACCATGTGCTGATGACCAATAAGTCCACATCGGCTCAGCGCGCAGTCGCGTTACTAGCTACCAGCCTGGTGCTGTTTGCTCTGGCGGTCTTCTATCCTTTCCTGAGCTTGTCCGCCTCCGGTTTGAGCAACGAGATTTCCGTAGCTGATGCCACGCTCGTGCTTTGGAGAACGGGTTACGAGCTTCTTTCTATTGTGTGTGTTTTGCTGATTCTGCTGTTTCCCCTGGTTCAGATCGTGCTGACGTTTTTCGTTGCTTTAAGCCTAATGTCATCAGCTCCCATATCACCGGCGATTCGTCAGATCTACGGCTTTGTGCATCGGATTACCCCCTGGGCGATGATGGATATTTTCATGCTGGGTGTGGTCGTATCGCTGGTTAAGATTGGAACCCTTGCTGATATTCACGTTGGCGTTGCTTTTTGGTCTCTAGGTGCACTTATCGTCACCGTATCTATGGGCGCGAACGGCGTCTGCGCAGATTCCATTTGGTCGCGCGCGCGAGCGGGAAAGTGAACTCGGCAAGCGCCCAGGGATTAGTGCAGTGCCGCACCTGCGGAAGCCTTAGCCGCATAGTGGATGGCCCAGCGAATGGGGATAAAAAGCTCGTTGGTGCCTGCACGGTTTGCGGAGCTCGTATCGAGCGATTCTCTATGCAGAGCTTGCAACGGGTGTGGGCGTTTTGGCTCGCTGGGATTGTCGCCTACATACCTGGCAACATGCTCCCGATCATGAGTACGCGTACTCCCGGTGGTAACTCGCCGTCCACAATTCTCGGCGGTGTCGTTACGCTCATCGAGCACGGCAGTTTTCTGATTGCGGCCGTTATTTTTTTCGCCAGCATCGTGGTACCTGTCAGCAAATTTATGGTGCTTGCCTGGATTACTCTCTCCGTTCAAAGAGCTCATGTTCAGGGCGCGCGATCCCGCCATCAGGCGCACGAGCTGGTCGAGCTGATAGGCAGCTGGTCGATGATTGATGTATTCGTGGTGGCCGCTCTCGCAGCACTGATCCAGCTCGGCGCGATTATGAGCGTGGTGCCCGGGCCTGGCATTGAATTTTTCGCCTTGTCGGTGCTCTTGACTATGCTAGCGGCGCGCAGTTTAGATACTCGCTTAATTTGGCTATCCAGTGACGAAACTCCGTGAACGATGACGAGGTAGAACAGCCGATCCTCGAGCCGGTGTCGAGCAATCGATTTTCTTGGGTATGGATTGTTCCTATGCTGGTCATTCTTGTGGCCGGTTGGGTTGTTTACCAGTCCTATGTCGATCGAGGGGTTGCGGTCGAGATTTTCTTCGCCGAGGGCAAGGGCATCGAGGCCGGTAAAACGAGTGTTCGCTATAAGGACGTCACCGTTGGAACGGTTGAGTCCCTGCGCTTATCGGAAGCACTGAACGGCGTTGTCGCGAGCGCCCGCCTTGATAGGCGCCTTGAGCCGTATCTTGGAGATACAACGGATTTTTGGGTGGTTACCGCAAATGTAACCGGCGGTCGCCTGAGCGGTTTAGAAACGCTGCTCTCTGGAGCCTACATTGAGATGGACTGGTCCGAGACGCCAGCGACGAGTCAGCGCAGCTTTGAAGGTCTCCTCGATCCACCGCTAACCCCCCCGAGTGCGGATGGAAGTCATTTTAGCGTCAGGAGTGCCGATTCTCGCTCCGTTCAGGTCGGCTCCCCGATCATGTATCGCGGCATCCAAATCGGTCAGGTCGAGCGAAGGGATTTAGACCTTGAGTATCGTCACATTGAATATCGTTTGTTCGTCGAAGCTCCCTACGATTCATTGATCAATGATGGCACGCGCTTTTACGACATCTCCGGTGTCTCTCTGGCGTTTACCGGTGAAGGTTTTGAGCTTGAGCTGGAGTCTCTGGAAACGCTAGCGATTGGCGGCATCACCTTTTACAGCCCGCAGCAAACGCTCGCGAGGACCGTTTCAGATAATCGCGTATTCGCCCTTTTCCGCAGTCGTAGAGAAGCGGAGGAAAGCCAGTTCGAAAACCCTGACGCGCCCCACTTCTACTTCAGTGCGGTCTTTGCGGGAGGCGTAGAAGGCCTAGCACCCGGCGCTCCGGTGGTTTGGCAAGGCGTGCGCCTTGGTACGGTTGTTGATTTGGAGCTCGAGCTGGGAGCCACGCCAGGCGATACGCGTCAAATAGTCGTGCTCGACATGCAGCCAACGCGCGTCGGCTTGGACTCGGTTTCCGTTTCTCAAGAACAAGCGGTAACTGACTTCTCAAACTGGATTGAGCAGGGGATGCGCGTGGAAATCGCGACCAGCAATATTCTATCTGGGTCAAAGCGCTTGCAGCTCGTGGAGCGCCCCGATTTACCGCTCGAAAAACTGGATATGAATGCTCTTCCCTATCCACGGATTCCAACCGTTGCGTCGGAATTTGGCGCCGTCACAAAGAATGTCTCCCAGCTATCGGCCTCTCTTGCCGAACTGCCTTATGACGAATTGATGCGCTCTGCGATTGAGCTGTTGGATAACGCGTCTGTTTTACTCGGGTCGAAAGACACGCAGGCGTTGCCGGTAAACCTGAACGAAGCGGTAGTTTCCATAGAAGCCCTAGCCGCTGGCTTAAGTACAACCGTCGCAGAGGGTGAGCTAGCGCTGTCCGGTCTTAGCCCGGAGTCTCCCCTCTATGTGGAGTTGTTGCGAACCATAAGAGAGCTACGAAGCGCCGCTAAATCCGTAAACGAACTCACCACCTTGCTTGAGGAGAATCCGAATGCGCTGCTTACCGGCGACCGCTAAAGCTTTGCGGCTTCGAAACGGGAGTGTTCGAACGCTGGCAATTTTCGCCCTTCTCACCTGTGTTGTTCTTGGCTGCGGTTCCGCACCGCGACCCAATCTTTTTACCATTCCCGCGGCAGCGCAGGGGACAACGGATTTGAATGAGCTTCCGCTGGTCGTCGTCGCTGACGTTACCCTGCCCGCCTACGCCCGCGATCGGCGCATAGCGATCGGCGGCGAGGCGAACCAAATTCTCCGCGACCAAACGAATCGGTGGGTCAGTGACCCTAGTGAAATGATTGCGGAGGCCCTTGCTCAGCGCCTGCGAGCGCTAGGTTCAAACGCTTGGACTAGACCGCTACCGGACGGCCTCAAGCCGATCTACACCATCGACGCTAAATTCGAAACGCTTCTACAAACCGCAGAGGGTTCTTCCGTAATTGTTGGTCAATTAGTACTGACCGGCGCAGACGGCTTGCTCTCTTCTGACCCATTTACGATAAGGGAAGCTAGCAGCGGTGCCTCAGGTTATCCAGAAGTTCTGGGCGAGGCATTGAATAAACTTGCCCAACAGGCCTTTCAATCACTCGAGCAAAAAACGCCTGGCTAAAGGCGCGCCTCGCGCGTTAAACGACTCGTAGACTCGCTCAATCGAACAACGTCTATCACCTGATCAATGGCGAAACAGAGTCTGCTCCGCAGCGCTTGAATCTTTCCGCAACGCACTAGATTATGGCGTTCCCGCATACGCATAACGAGAATTAATAATGCTAATCGTTGAATCCTATACCGTCGCCGTAGCAATGTGCGTGATCACCATGCTCTGCTGGGGGTCTTGGGCGAATACGCAAAAGCTCGCCAGTAGCGAGTGGCAGTTTCAGTTGTTTTACTGGGACTATTCGATTGGTGTGTTGCTGCTTACCCTCATCTTCGCATTCACAATCGGTTCCTCCGGAGAGGAAGGCCGGGCATTCCTTCCCGATATAAGCCAGGCCAGCGCGGAGTCGATTCGTTCGGCCCTTATTGGCGGCGTGATTTTCAATGTGGCGAATATCTTGCTCGTGGTCGCTATCGACATCGCCGGGATGGCCGTCGCCTTCCCCGTTGCCATTGGATTGGCTCTAGTCATCGGCGTGGTGACTAACTATCTCGCCGCGCCCTTAGGTAATCCGACTTTCCTGTTCGCTGGGGTGGGGCTTGTAACGGCAGCGATCATTGTCTGTGCGCTAATTTACAGTCGATTGCCCCAGGATGGCGAACGGTCGGTGGGTAAAGGTCTGGCGATTTCCGTTATTGCCGGTATCGCAATGGGCTTTTTCTATCGCTTCGTCGCTGCGTCGATTTCTTTTGATTTCGCTTCACCGGAGGCGGGCCTGATGACGCCGTACAGCGCCGGTGTTGTGTTTTCGATTGGCCTTCTGCTTTCCAATATTGTTTGGCTCATTCCACTCCAGTACAGGCCGATTTCTGGAGAAGTCGCACCGATCGGTGAGTATTTCAGCAAGGGTACTCCTCGGCTGCACTTGGTCGGAATTCTCGGCGGCATTATCTGGTCCGTCGGCTTTTCCTTTAGCTTTATCGCATCCGGTGCCGCCGGCCCAGCGATCTCTTACGGTCTAGGCCAGGGCGCTACGATGGTAGCGGCGTTTTGGGGCGTTTTTATTTGGAAGGAATTTAAAGATGCTCCGGCTGGTACCTCGGGCATGATTAGCGCGATGTTTGCGTTGTTCATTGTTGGGCTCGGGCTGATCGTCTACTCGCGCTAGCGGAGCTTTCCCTGGCTTGCCAAGATTGGTTTGTATCGCCGAGCCAGCTTCGAATTTGGGCCACTAACCTCAGGGGCCTCTGGTCAGCATGAATACACCCGCTCATCTCATTCTTGGTGCAGCTGCGCTAGCCCATGAAAAACGAAGAGGTAGTGTTTCCGCCGCGCTGAGCGGCGCGATGGCTCCAGACCTCTCGCTTTATCTTTTAGTTGGCTGGCATATCCTAGTCGTCGGCACGCCGGCAGAACTCGTGTTTCGAGACTTCTACTACTCAGAAAAGTGGCAAGCAATCTTTGCGGTCGACAACTCGGTGTTTATTTGGCTCGCGCTGCTCCTGTTAGCGAGTTTTCGCGGTTGGCTCTGGCTGAAGGTGTGCAGCGTATCCGCTCTTCTGCACATCGCGCTCGACCTTCCGCTCCACTCAGGCGACGGACGCCCACACTTTTGGCCTCTCAGCGATTGGGTTTTTGCCAGTCCTGTGAGCTATTGGGATGAGCGCTACTATGGTTGGCTCGTGGGTCCGATGGAAGTTGTTCTCTGCGCGGGGCTTACCCTCATTCTCTTCAAACGTTTCCGCTCGACGCTGCCGCGCGTGCTGTTTATTGGACTCTTTATCTGCGAGCTAGCCTCCAGTGGGATCTGGCTGCTGGTTTTTTAGCGACCAAAGCATGACCGAAGCTCAGCTTTCAACTAGCGTCGAGCGAATAACAGTTGCGGAGCGTGAAGTTCGTCGCTGGCGACTCTGCCAGTGTCTGTGCGATCTGCAATTCGACGCAGTACTGCTAACCCCTGGTAGCAATATGCGCTGTTTCTTATTGGATAATAGTTTGAAGCGCTGCAGGATTATTTTTGACTGCATCAGTGTTAGCCTGGCTCCTATCCCTAAGGGGAAGTAGCTGCCCGCCGTACTCAGGAAGAGAGGCTTTTTGCATGCAGTATGAAAATGTCGCGTTCGATCAGCTGCATATCGATATTGCCCGCAACTCCACGGACGATTTCAATCCGTTCCACGACCCAAGGCGTTGGAGTGCAATCTGCGGGAATCCGTTTGCTGGGCCTATCGCTCTTGGTTTTCAGCTCGAGTTTTTTTGCAGCGATCGCATTCAACGAGCGCGCGTCGCCCAGAAACTAGACCTCGCTCTACCCTACCGCAATTTTGAGTTTAACTTCGCAGGAGCCCTTCCGGCGGGTGAGCCTGGACAACTCGATGTACGCAAAACCGTTGATAAACGCGCTTCTGGGGGAGGGTTGTCTAACCGCGTGCTGTTACGAAAAGCAGATGGTGCTCCCGTTCTACTGGGTTCGCAAAGCGACACTGTAAAACCTCGCTTTTGGAATGGGATCGATATAACGGGACTTGCTGGGCTAAGCCATCTAGCAGACCGTTCGATGATTCCCGGTCGCGACCTCTTTCTAAAACGAAAGTTTCTGACCACGAGCAACGCAAAGAATTTTGCAATTGCCGCCCTCTGCGACCAGCAAGATTACATCGACGAACTTGATGAGAGCGTAGCATTCCCTCCCTTGTTCACAGCAGCGATGTCATCCTGCGCGTTGCTCGAACGTGCCACAGCCAGCGGCCATGATTTTACAACGGAGCCCCTCGTTTACACGAGTCACCAGATAAGCGTGGATATGCGCTTGCAGTCACAACTGCGCAGTAATGACCTGATTCACTTTTTGGTGTCTGCGCCGGAAACGCGAGCGACTGGGAAAGGTCTGGGAAAAGCCTGCGTAGAGCAATCTAGCCTGTTCTGCATGGCGATACTGGAAGATGGCCAGACCCTATTTCACGCAAAGCTGCAACTCGCTTCTCTTGCGGCGGTGAGCGCAGTTAGCAATTCGAATGTGAGCTCCGCTACGTCGAAAGCCGTTGCCTCTCCTCGCTGACGGCGCGTATATCTTCCCGGAGAGACTTCGCTGCTAAGAAGTAGTGAAGTGCCGACCACAGACCGACCAAAATCATCGTGCACAATGCGTAGCGCAGTCCTTGCCCCGCTGCAGCCATACCTTCGACGCCTCGTGCAACCAGCGCATCGCGGTACAGATCGCTGACCCAGCCGGTAAGAGTAGGTCCGAGGCCCAGACCGACTAGGTTAATAATCAGTAAAAGTAGCGCGCCGGCAAGCGCTCGCTCGCGAATGCCGGCAAGACTTTGAGTCATCGTGAAGCTTGGCCCCAGATACATGTAGCCAAGAAGCGCATAGGGCAGGTAGAGAATGAGGATCAGGGTCTTCGACGGCAATAGGAAGGTCAATAATGCGATTGGGAGCGCCAGCACGGTGGAGAGCGCAGGGACCCACATATAAAAGCGTTCATCTCCCCGTCGCTGCGCATAGTGATCCGACAAAAATCCTCCGAGATAAATTCCGCTCATAATCCCGGCGGCAGAGATCAGTGACAGCGCGAGACCTACCTCACTGACCGTCATTCCATGGGTGCGAATCAAGAATGCGGGCACAAAGGACCCAACACCGTAGCCAACGAAAGCGTGCAAAGCTGCCGCTAGGGAAAGATGTCTAAAGGAACGACGTCTCCATAAGGTAGAAACCGCGCTTCGAAAAGGGGGACTTTCCTGGGAAACCGTTACCTGCTCAGCGAAACCTCTCGGCGGTTCCCGTAGCGTAACTTTGACGAGCACAGCGAGTAGCACACCAGGCAGCCCGACGATAAAGAAGGCGGCGCGCCAACCGTACGCGTCGGCGACGAAACTTGATAGAAGATAGCCTAGGAATATCCCACCTCCGATGCCCATAGAGTAAATTGACATAGCGCGAGCACGACGTTTGGGCTCGAAGTAGTCGCTGATCAATGAATAGGAGGGAGGACTGCAACCTGCTTCTCCAATTCCTACAAAGACGCGAGCGAGAAGGAGGTGAAGGAAAGACTTTGAGAAGCCAGTCAAGGCGGTTGCCGCGCTCCATAGTGCTAGTGCGAAGGCGATGATATTGACTCGATTGCTTTTGTCGGCGAGACGCGCAATCGGAATACCTAGGGTTGAATAGAAAACGGCGAACGCTAGGCCTCCCAGAAGGCCCATCTGCGTGTCGGAGAATCCAAACTCCTCTTTGATTGGCTGCAGCAGGATTGTAAAAATTTGCCGGTCCACGAAGTTGAACACATAGACAGAAAACAGCAGCCAAATGACGTAGCTTCGATAGCGCTCGCTGACACGGAAAGATCCGTAGTGCTCACTATTCACATCAACATCAGGAGAACCCAGGGTCTTTTTTTTATTCGTCATATCCAGCGTCTTAGGGCCTTCCCATGGGATTTTTTTAATTATCACAGGAACAAGATAGAGCAAACGGAGCATGCAGCTCCACCAGTCGAGCAGCGCCGTTGAAGCGCAACAACTGCGGCACTATTAGCCGTTGACCAATCACCTGTGGAACAACAGATCATACTCCGACAAAACCGTGTTCCGGCGCCGCCAGGCCCGATGAATTTTCTGCGATGGACTTCGGAATTGTAAATTACGGTCGGGCAATTGCTGTCGACAGCGGGATTAGTGGCGGGATTAGAGGTTGACCACACCGCATTAGTGCGTCAACCTATTATCGGCTAGATCGAAGCTCTGCACAAAAACCTCGCTCGTCTGATCGTTTCTGATCCCTCGTCCCGATTTTCTTGTTAATGCTCGTTGTCCGGCTAGTGCTGCTCAAGCAGTGCGATTTTATTTGTTTGAATATTCAGGAAAATTCTCATGGCAGAAACAGTAACCGGAACGGTTAAGTGGTTTAACGAAACAAAAGGTTTTGGCTTCATCGAGCGCGAAGATGGTCCCGATGTGTTTGCACACTTCAGCGCGATTCAAGGCAGCGGCTTTAAGACTCTCAACGAAGGCCAAAAAGTGCAGTTCGTTGTTACTCAGGGCCAGAAAGGTCCGCAGGCTGAGAACATCGAGCCTCTCTAAGCTAAGTTAGCTTTGTGAACCAATGGAAAGCGGGCTCTTTGCCCGCTTTTTATTTATCTGTCAGTTTATCTCTCAGGATTGAAAGGTCGTATGTAGAACCCAGCGCTCGCTGTGTGGCCGTGGCGGAGCCCGCTTTTCTACCCCTGCCTTGATTAACGCTGAGCCTCTTCCAGCGCACGCAAAATCTCTTTGGAGCGCTCGAGTCGTTGCTCTGCCGACTTCACCGTAAAGCGCATCCCAAGCCAATAGTTAGCCAAGCCCATGCGCATCTTCGGATCACCGAGGTGTTGCCAAGTCTCCGTCGTGTGAGTCTTCCACGGTAAGGGGCCAATAGTTGCGCCGACGTGGTCGGTGGCGATGAGCCAGTCCACGCGCGCCCCGATCGCCGAGAGGGCTTCTCCAAGTTGCTGAAAACTGCCATCAAGGGCGCTTTCCTGCTGTTTCAGGTCTTCAACTTCCGATGGCCAAGCGGTGAGCATTGCTGTCAACGCGGGGTCCGCGATTTGGGAGAGGCGACCAGATTGAATCAGTGATCGAACGGTTCCCAGCGGTGGGTCAAAGGAAGCACCACTGACCATCATCACTGATAGGTGCCGATCCACGCGTGATGCATCGGACGGCGTTAGAGTTTCTTCCTCTGCCATGCTGATCAGCTGCTGTGCCGCACTCAAGCCCCCGGCATGATTGGCAAAGACCCGCTCCGCTTCTTCGATGGTTGTCGCGAAGTCTGATACTAGCAACTCGAGGAGCACCTCGGCATCTGCTCGTCCTCGCGATAGCTCCCACTGCGCATCTATACCGAACGCCAACAGGATACTCGCGACGATCACGATGCCTTCGCGTAGCCAGCTAGGGACCAGCGTTCTTGCGTTTGTCATAGTTGAATCTTCTTGGAAGTAGCCCGCCGTTAGCGTGGGTCAACGCGGCCGATAACTCAATTCAGAATCTCAAACGTGGCACAGGAAACTTGCTGATAGACAGGTAAGTGTCTCGAAAATTGCCTGCGCCGTGCTTCCGTCTGAAACCTTTGTTGAGTTGAAGTGCTATTTGCTGTTTCCTTTAATCTCGAAAGCTATGCCTGAGTTTGGGGCCTTTATGAAGCTGGAAACGATTTACTACATTACGCAGATAATCGCTGTGGTTCTGATCCTCGGATCATTGATAGCAATTTTCATTCAACAGCGGAAAGATCATGCCTTGGCCAGGGCCGAAAATCAGCGTGAAATTCTAATGAAGACGACCGAATGGTTCGATGCAATGCTATCGAGCCCTACGGGATTAATCAGCGTCCAGCGCTGCCTCGTGGATTTTAAGGGTGCCTCGTCAAGGGAAAAGGCTGAGTTTATGCAGTATGTCGTGAAGATAATTGTTATGGCCGAACAAGCTAGCTTTATGTTGCGACACGGGCTTATCGACGACGACTCGGGATTGAAGTTCATCGCATTCGCCGCCATGCATTTAGGAACACCTGGAGGCTCCGAATACTGGAATAACGCCAAAAGCGCTTTTGCAAACCATGTGGTCGAGGCCATTGATGATCGCATTACCAACGACCCGATCACTCTAGATCAGTTTCATAAAATGTTCCCTTTATTCAAGACTGATTCCGAGTAGCCGCTCAGTAAGCTAGGCAAAACAGAAGCCCGGTTAGAGTGACAGTTAAGCCGATTCAGAGGCCGGAAGCTGGCGCATGGAGCTTGCCATTAGATAAATAGAGTCACGAGAATTTTTTTCGTCCGCTTTTTGGTTGCTCTACTATACGTTTAATTCGAACCACGCCAATGCCCACCGAAGGCTTGGATGAGCCTCTCTAGGCTCGAAGCAAGTCCGAGCACTTCTCACCAATCATAATGCTCGCGGCATTGGTGTTACCGTTCACTATTGTGGGCATGATCGAGGCGTCCGCTACCCTCAGCCCTTTCAAATTGTGGACGCGCAGCTCCGCGTCCACAACGGCCATAGCGTCTTTACCCATTTTGCAGGTTCCCACCGGGTGGTAAATCGTCTGCGTGTTTCCGCGAATGAATTCGCGGATGTCATCGTCACTCGTGACAGCCGCGCCAGGTAACACCTCTTCTCCTCGAAACTCATCGAAGGCCGCTGAGTGAGCAATCTTGCGCGCGATCTTTACTCCTGCAACGACCACATCAAGATCTCGCTCATCCGCATAGACGTTCGAGTTGATGAGCGGTTTGTCCTGGGGATCGCTGGATGTGAGGGTGAGATTGCCCACGCTGCGCGTTCCAACCACGCCTGGCAGCAAGGTGAAGCCGTCTCCTTCTGGATTGCCTGCCCCATCGGCAATGAAATACGTCGGTCCGAAATGAAACTGAAGGTCTGGTGCCTTAGCGTCTTCCATCACCGTCAGATAACCTCCGCCCTCACCAATATTGGAAGTCAACAATCCCATTCCTTGCGTGAGCTTTTCAGCTTCTTCGGGCTTATTGGCTTGGGCGAGCGAAACCGGTTTGGTGCAAGAGTAGGCTACCGGGACCATGTAGTGGTCTTGAAGATTCTCCCCTACACCTGGCAAATCCGCTATCACGTCAATGCCCAGGGACTCCAGCTGGTTGGCGGGACCTATGCCACTCAGCATTAGGATTTGCGGCGAGCCGATGGTACCGGCTGACAGAATGACTTCTTTATTTGCTCCGACTTCGAAGGTTTCCCCACCCGCCTCAAATGCCACACCGACGCAACGGTCGTCTTCCATTAAGACCTTTTGAACCAGCGCGTCGCCCTGAATCACGATGTTGTCGCGCGCTAGTGCTGGGTGCAGGTATGCAACCGCAGTGGAGTTACGCATGCCGTTCTTCTGCGTGACTTGGTAGAGGCCAAAGCCTTCCTGGTCCGCCTGATTGAACTCGGTCTGCTCTGCATATCCCTGTTCAAGCGCTGCAGCCACAAAAGCACGGGACAGTACATTAGGGTCTCTAAGGTCCGCCACATTGAGCGGACCGCCGACACCGTGCAAATCACTCTCGCCCCGTTCGTTATTCTCGGCGCGCTTAAACAGTGGCAGTACTTCTTCATAGCTCCAGCCGGGGTTATCTACTCCCCAAGCATCAAAGCAGTTCGGGTGGCCGCGCTTATAAATCATCGCGTTCATTGAGGTACTACCGCCATAGACCTTACCTCGGGGAATGTAGACCCGACCTCCGTTCAGCCCTGGCTGTTCCGTGCTGCTGTAATCCCAGTCCAAAGCGGTCTTAAACAAATTGGGGAATGTTGCCGGGATGTGGATAAATTGATTTTCGTCTGGCGGACCTGCTTCTAGGACGAGCACGCTGACCTTTGGGTTTTCCGATAG
>JBCBZV010000073.1:0-21046 GCA_039815155.1 Pseudomonadota bacterium | reverse complement strand
GGTACGCAACGGTGCGTGCTATAGGTTTCACCACCAAACAAACCTACGGTCCTGCCCAATAGCGCCTGCGCATCGTCTGAATCGCCCGCAGCGACCACAACACCAGCGCCTTCGTTGCCGACCGGTAGCGACTGGCCCACTCGTGCTGCGACCATCTTCATGCCGCTTTCCGGAACCACTGCCTCGACGATGGGAGACTCGGCCGTACCAGAAAAGCTCAGAGTGCCGGGATCCGCGGGACCCAAAAGCATCATGAGATCAGACGGGTTAATCGGCGCAGCTTCCATGCGCACAACCACTTCGTGGGGTTTTGGATCCGCCAGGGAGAGGGGTTCTAGACTTAGGCGGAGCTTACCTTCCTCGCTGATGAGTGAGCGGAGCTGTGTAATTTCGGTTGCCATTTATCTTGGACTCTTTCGTTTATTAGAATGGAAATTTGAGTATATCAAGACCGCTCACAGAACTGGTCCAAAGCGAAGACGGCCACACCGAGCATAGAAAATGCGCTCATCAAGAGCAGCTCTCACTATTTGGCGTCGTCAATACCAGTAGTCTAAAATGTTGGGAGAAAACCATGGCACTCCGGGACCTGCTTTCGCGCGAAAATGACCCACTGGCGAGCGAAGAAGCACTTAGAGATCACATAAACCGAGTGCTTAGCTCCCAGGGCGGGCGCGACGCAACGGCTAAGCTAATAGATGCGGTGGCCCGGCGCTGGTTCAAGACAACCGTGTTTAACACCGAACTCGTGCCGAACGAGCCCTGCTTATTCATCGGCAACCACGCTTTGTTTGGCCTGGATGGCTTTGTCGTTATCCCCGCGCTCCGAGCCGAATTGAACCGTAACCTTCGCCCCATGGGTGACAAGTTTCTGTTTAGCGAACCCCGCATCGCCAACCGCCTGATTGCGATCGGTGCCACCATTGGTCATCCCGAAGTGGCGAGAGCTCTCATGCAGCGAGGTGAGGACCTTTTGGTCTTTCCTGGCGGCGCACACGAAGCTGTGAAGGCACAGAGGTACCGCTATCAGTTGCAGTGGAAGGAGCGCTTGGGCTTCGTTCGCTTAGCAATGGAGGCCAACTACCCGATAGTACCCTTTGGACTAGTAGGACCCGATGACTTCTACTCTTATTTACTCGACAGCGAAGACCTAGTGCGCTTTTTTGAACGCGCCGGCCTCTGGCCTCGGCAGCTGAGAAAGGACATAGTCCCACCTCTGCTCAGGGGAATGTTCGGCGGACCGATACCTCGACCGCAGCCATGTTATTTGAGCTTTGCCGAACCGGTATCTTTTTCCGACCCAGATCGCAAGCAGATCTTGAACAGCAGACCCAACGCCCAAAGTAAGCGTGCAGAGCGGACGCTGAGAAGCTATCGAAAAGAAGTCGCTTTGCGCATCAAAGCGGAAATCAAAATCATGCTTGAGGTACGTAAAGAACAAAGGTCGAAGCTGGGGGTGTTAAGAAGGCTTGCGACTTTTTAAACGGACGTAACCCTACTACGGTTCGGCGGCGATCGTCGGGACTACCGTTACACCCCTCTCCCGTTTCCCCTATCCCCACGACTTATTAACTTACCTGCGTGCTAATCTGCGAGCACGGCCGCAATGCGCTGCGGCGTGCGCCAGCTCCCGCCTAAGACTCGAATCAGATAAACAATCGCCTTGCTGATGATCGTGGCAACGAACACGTACCAGCTCGTTAACGGCCCTAGCTGCCAAATGAGAATTACAAACACCTGGATGACAAGCATAACGATGTGAATGGCAGTCGACGTCTTCATCAACCAGTGCGTGTCACCAGCTCCACGCAGCACGCCGCCGCAAACCAGGATGAGCGCGTCACCGATAACATAGGTCGACATACCGACCATCATGGGCGCACCAATAGATAAAATCGCCGAAAAGTCCTGTCCTTCGACGGAAAACACGCGCAATAAGGACTCTCTAAATAGAAGGAATATTAGGCCGAGCACCCCAGCGTAGCTAATGCCTAGCAAAAATCCGGCAAATACTACTTCACCGGTGCGCTCCAGATCGCCCGCTCCGATCCTTCGACCGACCAGACTCATGACCGCAATATTGAGGCCCATGAGCGGTACGAAGCACAACATATCCCAGTTAAACACGATCGCCATAGCGGCCCCTTCGGCGACACCGTAGGACTGAAACAGCAGCAGGAAAACGTTAAAGGTCCCCAGACCGATGAAGATTTCAAACCCCGACGGCAGACCGAGACGCACATAGCGACGCATAATGATCGGACGAAAATCCAAAGCCTCTCTAATTCGGAACTTGTCCGCGTGCGTTCGCTGTAGGATGAAAAAGAGATAGATCACGATGGTCAACAAGGCTGCGCAAATTGTTCCCAGCGCAGCTCCGATGATTCCCAGTTCTGGCAGGCCAAACCTGCCAAAAATCAGCGCATAACTCAGCGGAAGATTGGCTAAAACGCCCGCGACATCGGCAATCATCACCACCTGCGTACGCCCGATGCCGGAAAAGTAGGATGCGAGGACTGTCTTAATCAAGAAGACGATAGACGCGAACATATAGCACTGGAAAAAAGGGCGCTCCAGCGACACTAGATCTGGGGTGTGCCCCATCCACTCGAATACATCAACCCAGAACCACGCCAGAAAGAGCAATATTGGCTGGCAGGCCAAAGACAGCAATATTCCCTGCACCATAACCTGCGGACATCGGGCAAATTCTTTGCGCCCATAGTATTGGGCGACGAGCGCGTTGCTATAAGCCGCGATCCCGTTAAAGAAACACAGGCAAACCCAAAATGACACGCCGCCACCCAGCGATGCCGCCACGTGGACTGGACTAATACGAGACAGAAAGAACCGGTCGGCGAACATCATGACCGCGAAGGCGCCCTGTGACGCCACCATCGGTAGCGCCATGCGAAATAATTCGTTAACCGTAGAAGAAGAGAACCGCATCAGGCCCATCTCAAACAGGGCGCCAGGCTACACCCCTAAAAATCAGTAAGGCTTTGAACCGCTTGCCCAAGCGCAGTACGTCCAGCTTTGGAAAGTAAACCTATGAGGCTCGTTTAGCGACTTCTAGCCGCTCCAAATTACCCACCATGTCCGCAGCTGAGCTACTAGGCTTAACGGCCTTGTCGATGAGACTGATCTTCCCACTCACGTCTATGTAAAAGGTATGGCGACGCGCGAAGCCGCGTGTATAGACTTCATAGGCTTTGGCGACCGCCCCATCCTCATCACTCAATAGAGGAAAATCGGCGTTCATCTCAGAAGCGAACTCCCGGTTAGTGTCTAGTGGATCCGTACTGGCCATAAAGTAGGTTACGTCGAAGGCTCGTATACGATCTCCGTTCTCGGCCAGAGATTTGCACTCGACCGTGCACCCAGAGGTGAAGGCGCGCGGAAACCAGGCCAGAACGACCGCTTGCTTACCCCGGTAATCTGAGAGTCGATATTCCTTACCGTCTGAACCACGCAGAGTGAAATCCGGAGCGAGCTCACCCACGGCCAGCTCCGCTCGCACCGATTGGGTCACGGTCAGGGACGTCAGAATCGCTACAGAAGCGGCCAAGCGGAGCACCGCCCTGGGTAGAAAACTACTAGAAGCTACGAGGTTTCTCATGGTATCGCCTGCCATTTCTAATCTCTCTTTTTGACTTTTCAACGTATGCCCGGTGAATGGCCGCCTTTTTCTGTGCGTATATCCGTTCCCTGCCCGTCGACAAAATCGCATCACAGACTCACAGCTACTGACGCGAGCTCATACAAGCAAATCATACGCACACGCAAAAGGCTGGTTCACTTTGTTGAGCCCAGGGCCAAGCAAACCATGCCTCATTGGACCCCACTGATATGCCCGGTACTGTGTCCAGAGGCAGACGAGGCAGAAAAGAAGCCACAGTCCGATTTTGACTTCCCACACCTCCGGAACACAAGGTTATACGCCTGCCACACTAGTCTTTACGCCGCGCTAGCTAAAGGGTAGCCTGCAGATGCAGGGCAGCCGCCCTCGTGAAGTCTAAAAACGTATTATTTACAGGGATATTCCATGCAATTGAAAGCAATGATCAGCGTGATCGCTGCGTCTACTCTGCTGCTAGTCGGCGGTTGTAGCAAGGAAGACATCGAAGAAGCGAAGAGTGCTGCGGGCAGCGCAGTGGACTCCGCTACAGAGATGGCTGAGGGTGCTGTGGACAAAGCGGGAGATATGGCCGAGGGCGCTATGGATTCGGCGGGCGAAATGGCTGACAGTGCAGCAGAAGCCGCCGGCGACGCAGTTGACGCGGTCGGTGACGCCGCAGAGGGTGCAATGGAGTCTGCGGGGGAAATGGCTGAAGCTGCCGTGGATTCAATGGGCGACATGGCTGACTCGGTATCGGAGAGCGCAGAAGGCATGATGGACGATGCCGCATCCGATGCGGAAGACGCTGCAGCCGCAATGAAGGAAAAAATGGACAACTAGTCCGTACCGGCGCGGGCCTTGCGCCCGCGCTTATTTCAAGCAGCTCATTCGTGGTGTCGCGTTCTTTTTGGAGCGTTCTTCTTATAGTTATAGCGCACCATAGGTATAGCGCACCGGCCGTACGCTAATCGTTATTCGCTAGCGGACCAGCAGCTGAGTGAACTAGTGGGAAGCGGCGAGTAGATAGCCGAAATCCGGTGATCCATCTGCTTGTCGCTTTGCTTGTTAGGTACAGGCGCGAAATATGTACAGCCACGAAATGCCCGCCCCGTTCGCTTTGGAACAGCACCAGCATTGCTTCACTCGTCTAGGCAGTTTTTGCGACATTACGTCGATCATTGGCTATGAGTGAGTTTACAGAACCGGTGAGCGAATGGCCGTTCCGGTGGGATCTTCTTCTTCGCTACCGTTACATTGAAATCATCACTCTCTGGGAAGGCCGCTTAACCACGGGCCACCTTACTCGCTGCTTCGGTATAGGAAGGCAGCAAGCGAGCAAAGACATCAACCACTATGCTCGAGAAATTGCCCCCGGTAATCTTGAATACGATAAATTCCTGAAGGGATACAAACCCACCACAAGCTTTGATCCTCGCGTCACCAAGGGCACTGCCGAGGAGTATTTGCACTTAATGACGCGAGATGACCAACTTATGGGCGTCTTCGAAAGCCTTCCGCTCGCCACCGCCAATGTCGAACAACTCACCACACCGACAAGGCATGTATCGCCAAACGTCCTCCGGCCGCTGATACAAGCGGCCCGTAGCAGGCGCCGCCTAGAAGTAGACTATCTGTCTCTCCAAAATCCAGATAGAGAGGGTCGAATCATCGTTCCCCACACCCTTGTTTTCACCGGGTTTCGCTGGCACGTTCGAGCGTGGTGCGAGAAAAATAGAGACTATCGTGACTTTGTACTTAGCCGCTTTAGAGGTGAGGCGGAGCTAATGGATGCATCCGAACACGGTTCCGAAGAAGATACGCGTTGGCAGCAAAAGGTCGAAGTTCTCGTTAAACCCGATCCAAGACTGTCCGAGGAGCAGCAGGAGGTTATTGCCGTGGACTATGGAATGAGCGGACGGGCGTTGACTCTCAGTACCCGCGGAATCTTAGTCAACTATCTGCTTAAGCTATTGCAACTCGATAATCCGACAGAGCAAGCCAATCCACTGGCTCAGCAAATAGTCCTAGCTAACCGAGAAGAACTCAAGGAATGGCTATATCCCTAGCACCCTAAGTTCTGGAGCGGTCATAGATAGACAAGGTCCGCACCTTCTCCCTCTGAGCTTGATGCCTCTTTAGATCTTTCTCACTTACAATGACGGCTCAAAAGCAATAAGAGACTTGGCGCTATGAGAAGAGTCGACCTAACAAGTACGGGATTCTTACTTTTGGAAAAACGGGAAACCCCTATGCACGTCGGCGGGGTTAACTTGTTCAGTTATCCAAAAGGCGTAAACAAACAGAGCTTTCTTGAAGACGTGGTCGAACGCCTCAGAGATTGCCGCGATTTTCGAAAACCTTTCGGTGAGTATGCTGCGACTCGAAGAACCGGCCAATATTGGGAAACGGACGAACACATCGATATGGACTATCACGTCCGTCACTCCGCACTTCCTTCCCCAGGACGCTATCGCGAGCTGTTTGCTCTTACTTCTCGCCTGCACACGACTTTGCTTGATCGCACACGACCTCTTTGGGAGGTTCACGTAATCGAGGGGGTGCTTGAAAATCAGTTTGCGATCTACAACAAAATCCACCACGCCGCGATCGATGGCGTTGGCGGTATTCAAATCACGCAGGCAATGTGCACACGGGATCCAAGAGATAAAAGCGCCAACCACCCCTTTTCACAAGCATCCTATGAGGCGCTCAAAAGCCTGCGGCCACCCAAAGCAAAGCCAATAAGGGAAGTGGATCCTGCTTCTGTAAAACGAGTACTCGAGGTGCTTAAGGAGCAGTACGACTCGGGAATCAATCTCGCGACTGCCGCCCGAAGGTTCGGCATGGCTTTTTTTGGAAGAAGCGGAAACCTAGCTGTGCCATGGCACAACGTACCAAGAACTTCCATTAACACTCGTGTTTCTGGGGCGCGTCGTTTTGTGGCGCAAAGCTTCGCCTTTGAGCGCGTTAGGAAGGTGTGTAAATCACTGGACGCAACGGTAAATGACATAGTTCTTGCGATGTGCGCAGGCGCTCTTCGCCGCTACCTCCTGACTCGGGACGAGCTACCCTTGCACTCTTTGAAAGCCATGGCGCCCGTATCAATCCGTGAGGAAGGCGATATCGACTCGGCGAATGCGGTGGGCTTCATAACAGCCGATATGGCCACCAACATATACGATCCGGAGAAACGGCTTCGAGCGATACAAGCGAGCATGCGCGCCGGTAAAGGGCTCATGCGAGAGCTTTCGACATCCGAAGCCGCTTTATTCACGCAGCTCACGCAGCTGCCCGCTCTTATAACGTCCATCTTGGGCATCGGTGCGCGATTCCCTGCTTTTAGCACGGTGGTGTCTAATGTTCCGGGCCCTAGGGAGCAGCTTTATTGGAATGGGGCTAGGCTTGATGGCATGTACCCCGCATCCATCGTGTTCGATGGGTTCGCAATGAATATCACCCTCATTAGCTATAACGACAACCTTGATTTCGGAATCATCGCCTGCCGTCGCTCCCTACCCCAGATACAGCGCATGATTGATCATCTGGAAGACTCGCTGGCGGAGCTCGAAGAAATAGCCGGGGTTAACGCAGCCAGAAGCAATGCGCCACAAGCAGCTAAACCCAGAAATCCCCGCTTAGCGGCTTCAAAAGCTAAGAGCTCACCCACCAAAAAGACCGCGGCTAAAAGAACGAGAGGCGTCACGAAGCCAGGTAAAAAGTCGTCGCCATTAAAGACCGTGCAGACGGGCCTTAAGAGCAAGACAGCACCCTCCGCCAAAAAAACTGTAAACAAAAAGAAAAAGCAGCCGGCCAAAACAAAGGCACGTCCATCCGTACGACCAAAACTGAAAACAGCCTAGGACATCCCATGACCGAAACTGAAGCAGACAAAGCTGTCCTGATTGGTGGCGCAGATGGCAAGCAGGTTCATCTTGCAGCACGTTTTGCAAACCGACACGGTTTGATAGCGGGAGCCACAGGAACAGGGAAGACCGTCACACTTCAATGCCTTGCAGAAGCGTTCTCGGATCTGGGCGTCCCGGTGTTCATGGCAGACGTCAAGGGCGATCTTTCTGGACTCAGCCAAGCGGGTAAACCGCATCGGAAAATCGATGAACGCCTGTCTAGCATAGGCATTAAAGACTACAAGCAGAGGGGTTTTCCCGTCGCCTTTTGGGACTTGTTTGGAAAAAAAGGCACCCCAGTGCGCACTACGCTGACGGAGATGGGCCCCCAGCTTATGGCCCGCCTCCTTGATCTTAATGAGACCCAGGAAGGTGTGCTAACGCTGGTTTTTCAATACGCTGACGACCAAGGTCTGTTAATGCTGGACCTGGCGGACCTGCGAACCACACTTCAGCATCTGGCGGATAACCGTAAAGATCTAGGCAGCAGCTATCGAGTAGCAACCGCCTCAGTGAATGCGATCCTGCGACGCCTTCTGATACTAGAGCGGCAGGGGGGAAAACATTTCTTCGGGGAACCAGCATTACAGCTGCCAGATCTCATGCAGCGTACACGAGACGGTCGCGGCGTAATTAACGTGCTGGCGGCAGAGACGCTTATTCGTAGCCCGGCCGTATACTCGACCTTCCTCCTTTGGCTGCTGTCAGAGCTGTTCGAGCAGCTTCCCGAAAAGGGTGACGCGCCACTACCCGAGCTAGTCTTTTTCTTCGATGAGGCGCACCTTCTGTTTACCGATGCGCCAAAAGTACTGCTCCAAACGATTGAACAGGTGGTACGCCTCATCCGATCGAAAGGCGTTGGCGTTTACTTTGTCACCCAGTCGCCAGGAGATATTCCTGATTCAATCCTGGCCCAGCTCGGCAATCGCATTCAACATGCGCTGCGCGCCTATACTCCGAAAGAACAGAAAGCAGTTCGTGTTGCTGCACAGAGTTTTCGCACCAATCCCAAGCTTGATACAAAGACGGTCATTACGGAACTAGGAGTTGGGGAAGCCTTGGTATCAACCTTGGGGGGTAAAGGTGTGCCATCCGTTGTGCAGCGAACCTTACTCAGGCCTCCGTGTTCCCGCATGGGCAAGGCGACCGTCGCAGAACGCGCGGAAGTTAGAAAACACGACCCGAATGAGAGAATCTATGGGCAGGCAGTCGATCGAGAAAGCGCGCATGAAAAACTTCTAGTGCGCGCTCAGGATCAACAGCAGGAGCGGGATGAAACGGCCATGAAACGGAAGGAGACGACGGCAAATCGGCGAGCTGGCCGTTCTCGACAGAGCAGCAGTGAGGCTTTCGTTAAAAGTATGGCCCGGAGTCTGGGCTCTGCAGCAGGTCGCTCCCTAGGGAAAAAGCTGTTTCGTGGAATTCTAGGGTCTCTTCTGCGGTAAGGACTTGCGCTAGCTCGCCGGAAAAATGCGGCGCCTAGGGGTTTGAGCAGACAGCTTTGCTGACGCTTTAGTGAGTTTCTCGCTCGGTCAAAGCTCGGCGCAAAGGGTTGAACAGCAGAACCGCAACACCCCCGATAAGCAAGCCCAGCAGTCCCGCATAGATTTGCTCAGCGAGTGAGTAGATCCAACCGCTCGGGACCGCTAAGGCGTGCAAGAGTATCTCGGACCACTCATAAACAAGATGTATTCCGTGTACAACAATCCCACCCCCCACTAGAAACATCGCGAGCGTTCCCACTAAGGTGAGGAGTCGCATAAAGCGGGGCGCGAGTGCCAGTAAAAATCGGCCCAGCGCGCCCTGCAGCCAATCACCGGGGTCATCGATTTCCTGCTTTACCAAATTTAGACCGAGATCATCGATCTTCACAATCCCAGCCACAAGGCCATAGACGCCCACAGTCATAGCCAGAGCAATTACCGTTAGCACTGCAGCGCGGACGGCAAGTGTCGCTTCGCCCGCCACTCCCAGAGTGATCACAATGATCTCGGCGGAAAGAATAAAATCGGTACGAATAGCACCTTTGATCTTTTGCTGTTCAAGTTGAACCGGATCAACCGCAGGGTCTTCTAGCTTGGTCTTGAGCGGTTGCACCGCGTCTATTTTCTCTTGCCGGCTGTGCAGCAGACTGTGCCAAACCTTCTCGAAGCCTTCGTAACAAAGAAAAACACCCCCGGCGATGAGTAGTGGTGTAATCAGCCATGGAGCGACTGCGCTGATAAGGAGAGCCCCGGGCACAAGCATGCATTTATTGAGGAGTGAGCCCTTAAAAACCGCATAGACCACGGGAAGCTCGCGATCCGCAGGAACTCCGGTGACCTTTTCCGCGTTAACCGCCAGGTCATCACCAAGCACGCCTGCCGCTTTTCGAGCGGCCACCTTGGTCAGCACCGACACATCATCCATGAGCGCTGCGATGTCATCCAACAGCGCGAGCAAACTAACTCCTGCCACGACCCTCCCCTAGGCTGCCTTTGACTTCTTCTTACGCTGCTTCGGTGGAAGACTCATATTGGATCGAGGAATCCGAGGCTTCTTTCCATCCGCCAAATAGGCATTGATGGCTTCCTGAGAGCGTATCGCTGGCACTTTACTTTTACGACCTACCATCTTGTTGCCCTGGGCTCGATCTAAAACGCGTGCTTTGACGTTATCGTGCCACTGAATATCTAAAACATCTTGCAAGACTCGCTGTGCATCTGGGTCTTCAACGGGACATAGCACCTCTACTCGATAATCCAGATTTCGAGTCATGAGATCTGCAGATCCGATGTAATACTCAGGCGCACCGGCGTTGTAAAACACATAAACACGAGGGTGTTCGAGATAGCGATCAACAATGCTGACTGCGTGAATATTTTCCGAGATACCCTTAACCCCTGGCTGCAAGGAACACATACCTCGAATGATCAAGCGAACTTCGACTCCCGCATCGCTTGCTTCGTAAAGTTTCATCACAACTTCGCGATCGACAAGATTGTTGCATTTAAAGGTAATAGCCGCACGCAGGCCGTCTCGCGCATTGTCAATTTCGCGCTGAATTTTGTTCAACAAGCCGGAACGAGAGGTATGGGGTGACACCAGAAGTGCCCGGTAGTCGTAGCGCCGATAGGTATATTGAAGAAACTCGAACACGCTTCGCACTTCTCGACCAAGATCTTGCCGATAGGTTAAGAGAGAAAAATCCGTATAAATTCTCGCGGTTTTTTCATTGAAGTTGCCCGTGCCGATATGGGTATAGAAGCGTTTTTGTCCGTCTTCACGCCGTTGAATCAAGAGTAGCTTGCTGTGTACCTTTAGGCCGGGTATGCCAAATTTAACCTCGATCCCGGCCTCGGTTAACTGTTGAGCCCAGTGGATATTAGCTTGCTCGTCGAAGCGAGCGGCGAGTTCTACCACAGCAAGCACTCTCTTACCGTTGGCGACGGCGTTGATAAGCGCATCCACGATTCGTGACTGCTTAGAAACTCGATATAAACAGATATTGATTCGCTCTACCTGCGGATCCATAGCTGCGGTTTTGATCAGATCGAGGACATAATCAAAACTGTGGTACGGGTAGTAGAGAAGCACGTCTTTTTCGCGGATGGCCTCGAGCATATTCTGCGCTTGATCGAGATGTTCGATGCCGACTTTAGGGAGCGGCTTGAATTCCAGATAGCGGGGACCGAGCACGGGAAACCCTATGAAGTCCTTAGAATTGTGGTAACGCCCACCTGGTATCAGGCTGTCATACTTACCCAGGGAAAACTTGTTGCTTAAAAAATCCAGCAGCTCTTTCGGCATTGTAGCGTCGTAAACGAAGCGGACCGCATCCGCTTTTTGGCGCTGTTTGAGACTGCTGGCCATTTTCTCAATCAGGCTTTCCATAATTCCAAAGTCCAGCTCTAACTCAGCGTCGCGGGAAAACTTAAAGCAGTAGGCGGTCGCCGAATCAATTGGCAATACGCCACGGAACACCTGGGGTAGACAAGCGCGGATAACGTTTTCAAGCGCTGTAAAAACCCGGCCGGCCTTTCCCTTTTGACGAGGCACTTCGATAAAGCGATCCAGTCGGTCTGTGGGCACTTTCAGTAACGCAACCCGTCGCTTTTTCTCCGAACGAATATCAACGGCAAGGTACAAAGACTCGTCGTCCAAAGTCGGAATCGGCGAGCCTTCAGAAAATAGAATGGGATCAAGCTCCGGCAAAACAGTGGAAGTAAAAAACTGCTGAACAAAGGCCGATTGATTGGGCTGCAATTGCCGTTCATTGATCATGTAGATCCGTCGTTTCCGCAGAGCCTTGAGAACAGCGTTGTAAACGCGCTCAAAGTCAGCCTGAGAAGCAACCACTTCGGCTTGAATGGCAGAGAGCAGTTCTTTCGCTCTCTGCCGTGTATTACCGCCAGATACGGAGATGAGGCGCCTGACTTCTGCAACTCTTACTCGAAAGAACTCATCTAGATTGCTTGAGAATATTCCAAGGTAGCGAAGACGCTGCACCTCAGGCACAGATTCGTCAGCGGCCTCCTGCAACACGCGTGCGTTGAAAGAAAGCCAGCTCAGCTCTCTTGGTAGGAACAGACTTTCATCTAGGTCTGCGAGGCGTGTTTTTATCGGGCTGTTCAAAGATAAAATTCCAGCTAGTCGTCTACTTTTAGCGCAAGTACATCCGTACGCAAATGCTGAAGTACTTCTTCGGCGGTGTTTCCTATGATTGCGGCACTGAGCCCCTGGCGAGCAACTGTCCCTAAGACGACGATTTGCGCTCGAATTTTTGCCGCATAGGAAACGATGACCTTGTCCACTGGCCCTCTTTTGGTCTTGAAGTCTTTCTCTGAGACTCCGTGAGCGCTTGCCAGGGACTTCAGATGCGGCATTAAGTCCTCACGGTGCTCCCTTGTGTAGGTGATCGGATCAACGAGATCTAAGTCTGCCAGCAGAGTCGGTACCTCAATCGCTGAAATGATCTTGAGCTCGACGCCTAGCGTGTTCGCCAAACCTTTGGCATGGGCAAGTATTTTCCCGTTAAGAGCCTGTTTCGCACGATTCCGTGTACCCAAATCAAGCGCCGCCAGCACCGGCTTGGTCTTGTGCCAGCGGTTCTCTGACGTGATAAGCACCGGCGCGGCTGTCTCTCTAAGAAGATGCCAATCGGTTGAAGTATAGGTGAGCCCGCCGCTTTGTTTGCCAGTCTTCACGACGCATGCGAAGTTCACTTTACTCGCGCGTCGATTGACCCAGCCGTGGATGTGCTCCATCCAGACAACGCGAAGAGACACCTTTTGCTCTGGAGCCTTAAACTGATCAATACGCGCTTGCACTTGCTCTTTACGTCGGTCCAATAGTACTCGCTTGAGCGAAGCCTGCTCACTTCTCTTGCGTGAGATGCGATCGAGCGCTGCGTACTCGAAGGCCACAACTTCAACGTCATGACCTAACTTCCCCGCTAGCTGAAGCCCCCGAGAGGTCGCAATACAGCTGTCTCCATCATCTGCGATAACTAAGAGCTTACCCATTTTCTTATCTCCTGCTCTCTAGAGAGCTGATTATAGGCACAGACAGTGGCTTAGAAACCACCGTATCCGTTAACGAGCAAACAGGAAGGAACGCACTGCATCCGCAGTTGCTTCAGGACATTCCATGGGGAACAAATGACCCCCTTCTATATTCTCGATCCTCGCCTCCGGCTGCCACCGCTGCCAATTGCGACAGAACTCCTCCGTCAGGATGTATGAGTCCGTTCCACGCAACCCCAGCGTAGGCACCCGTAGTTTTTTAAGCCACGGTACGACTCGTGGGCTGCTCCTATAAATGGCAGCCTCCCAGGCACCAGAAAAACGCAGGCGCACTCTTCCATCGGAGCACGGCTCGTTACTCGCATCAACATAGTCCCACAACGCGGAATCATCGAAGTTTGCGAACGCTCTTTTAGTGCGATAGAAACGAAACGCTCCTTGTTGATCTGGAAAATACTCGGGCCTACGTAGGGCTCCGCGCACTAGCGGATTTTCAAGGAGCTTACTGCGCGGAGTAAGGCGGAACTTTAGAAGATTCCAATCACTGTTAAAAACGGGGTCGAGTAAGGTAAGAGTGGTAACTTTTCCGGGTCGCGTAGCAGCCAACTGAAGGGCTGCCACGGCGCCCATGCTATGACCTACAAGGTGTACAGAGTCCGCAGAAATCTGGTCAATTGCATCCTGGAGATCGTCTGCAAAGCAGGTCCAGTCGACTCTTTCTGGCGGTTGCCGCCCTGCCCATAGGGGGCGATGTTGTGCAGCAAAAACGCGAAAGTACCGTTTCATCGGTTCGAGAAATTGGCGATAACTTCCGGGTGGGTAGCCGTTTGCGTGGACAAATAACAAGATCGGACCATTGTCCATCTGCCCTTCAACGGGGCCGCCGAATTCGATTAATTTTGAGTCCAATTTTTATCCTAAGTCTTTAAACATCTAAGGGGCTCATTGGCAGTTTTGTCTGGACCATCTCGCTGCTAGCAATCCGCTAGATCCGCGCACGAGAATCTAGCGACGCAATTCGCGGTTGATCTCGAGTGCCGGTTCCTAAGCAAGGCACTGCTCTTGCTCCGTTTCGAGCGCATCTCGCGGCCAGCCTGCCCCTGCGAGACGTATAGCAGAAGGCTGAATGGGCCCTGGTTGGATCCCAACTCGGAGCGATTGCGGTACTTATTTAGTCCTAGATTCCGATTGCCCTGAAGTGTCCTAAACTCGAATTTCCGTGGCAATCATCGCGGCATCCGATATGCTGCAGCGATGAATGACGAAAACGAACGGCCGCGTGCGCACCTAGACTGGCGGATAATTTTTGGGCTTGGAGTTACAAGCGTCTGGATCTTAGCGGGGCTAGTGTATCTCACAAATATCGTTGGCTGGCCCAATTTTCTGCAGCTACCGACGGCCGATATTGGCAGCTTTTTTGAAGGAGCGTTTGCTCCCCTGGCTTTCCTTTGGCTCGTAATAGGCCACTTCATGCAACAAAAAGAAATCGTCGCTAATACGCAAGCGATTAGCATGCAAGAAAAAAGCACTCGGCGCTTGGAACTGCATTCGCGGCGAGACTCCTATTTTAAATTATTGACCTTAGTAAACGATCAGCTAGGGAGCATTGCGGCGTTTCACTACCTCTCGGTCTTCGGTGCAACGGGCACCGGTGAGATGTCTTCGGAGGAGTTTTCTCAGCTTCGCTCTGCTGCTAGTACCGGGGATCCGACTTTGTTTGTGCGTCGCATGATTTCCGCAGCTGCGGAGCGTCGTGAAGATCCAGCGCAATTGCACGAATTGCTATATGGGACAGAAACGCGACGTCGGCATAGTGATAACTTTGAAAACACGTTTGGGAGGCTCCTAGACGCGGCGGAGGCCGTCGACACTGACAGCATGGTGCGTGACGCCTTGCTGATGGGCTCCTCCGCGGGTTTTTACTATCGGATTATTCGCCATGTGAACGGTCAGGAGGTATTGGACCCCATCAGCGGAGCGATTACCGAGCATCCGCAAGAGCCAACGCAGGCGGCAAACAGCTAAGTATCTACCACCCACGGTCTGAATTATTACTGCGAGCTCTTAGGCAGAAGATGGGCGCTAGTTGTGGCGAGGAACGAGGCACTTCCCCAAGGAGCCAACGGTAAACGGCGTCCAGTTTGCCGCATCTAGACGCAGTCGATCGGCTATGACGTACCAAACGACAGGATTTAGCGTCATACCGCAGTGGCTCCCCCGGACCTGGATGCTCTGCGACTGAGCGTTCGCAAAATCCCGGTGCTGCCGCGAGGTCTGCCAATTCACGATACCGTCACCACGCGAGTAGATCGCCGTATTTGGTACCCGCGGAGCCACGTGCAGCTCCTCTGGAGATATCGGGAGTTCTTCTTCCGGGTTGAGCGCCTCGAATAAGCGTGCAGGGTAGGACGCACTGTTACGACCACGTCCGAACGGACTGCCCAGAGAAATCACCTGGCGAACGGCGCTAGGAACTTCTCTTGCTATCTCTCGAGCGAAAATGCCTCCAAGGCTATGCCCGATTAGCGTCATTGGCTGTTGATGTTCGTCCAGTATGCCTTCAATTCGCTCCAAGAGCTTCTCGAGAACGCCGCCCCTCGGCCCAAAATTAGTACCAAGTCCCCAACCGTAGACGGCGTAACCCAGTCCCTTAAGAAACCGTCTTAAAGAAGCGTTGTAGCCATCGGAACCCAGAAAACCCGGCAATACCATGATGGGATGACCGTCTCCCTGGGGAAGTCGCTTAAGCAGAGAACGAACCGCTAGTAGGGATGAAACCTCTAAAACGACCCGCTGCGGCTCCGTAAGAGCCAACCAGGGAGCTGGAGGTGGAAGATAGTGGGGATCAATCGGGCTGTCCCCAGGCATTTGCATGCCCTCGAAAAAAGCCATTCGGCTGGTCGCCAAACTGTCTCCTCAGCGCATAAACTCTTGCGGCGCGTTTGTTTTTTTTGTTGGGGAAGGATACCTGCACCTTCGAAGGGATCAACCCCTTCAATCCGGGCCCAATCTAAAGTCCCATATATCTCGCTCCGCTCTTTTTAGGCCCGACGCCGCTCGTTGAGCGTGCGTGGACCGATTGGCGACTGGTGTGAGCAAGGATAATCGCATGGTGCAGACGTACCAACTGCGGTTGTTACGCTGTTTATAGCTTAGAAAGTTCACTATTTAGCTTAAATCGTCTTGATGTCACGTAGCTCTCCATGTTCTCCACACGACGAACCGCCGCGTCTAAACGCTCCCTAGCGCTAGCTAGACGCACACTGGCACTCTCCGTGTAGCGGAACATACGCCTCGGTCGATAGTCCCCGTGACGCTCGTCGTATTCCATTTCTGGACCGTAAGCCTCTTCATTAGCAGGCTCTTCAGTGATTTCACCGTAGCCCTCGTCGTCGTACTCCCTTCGTCGCGACCGTCGTCTCGACCGGCTGCGCCGCGAAGGCTTACGGCGGTCTTCCGGTCGTGGGCTCAAGAGGAAGTAACCCGCGACATAAGCCCACAGAGATAAAGTTCCGGTGAATAAAAAGGCTCCTACAAACATCAGGCGTACTACCCAAGTCGCAATATCCCAATAGTCCGCGATGCCCGCCGCCACGCCGCAAATCTTTCCATTGCGGCGATTTCGATAGAGGCCCATTCCCCAACCGTGTCTCTTTCGGTCTTTCAATCGACGGTATTGGCTATACACGTCTTGATCTCGTCGATTCGACCGTCTTCTGTGAGGTCCAGTCATTGACGCTCTCCTTGTACGTTTTCTCGAACGCGCTCACCCTGCCGCTCCTCCGCTTCACGCCAGTCTCCGTGTGATGCATCGAGCAAACTCTCCAGGGTCTCAATTCGTTCAGCGAGCTTGTCGACAGAGACTAGAATTTGTTCCACCGACTCTCGATCCTCGCTGCTTAAGCTGCGCGAAGCACGGTTGACGCTCTTGTAATGCAAAGCTACCCACACCGGCGCTACGATGACCATAAACAGGATGGTCGGGACAAATAGAAACTCAAAAAAATCCATAAGTTAGTCCTTCAGTGTGGCTTGTGCTTAATGCAGCTTGCGGTAAGTAGCTGATAGTGAACAGTGGCAGCTATCACCCACTTTTTGCGGTGCCAGCTCAGCTCAGGCACTCTCCTTATTTGCAGCCGCAGAAGCAGCTTGTTCAGAGTTTGCCAGCTCTTCGCCCGTTCCCAATTCAGCCTTTAGCCGTTCGAGCTCCTCGGAAATTTTTTCGTCCTGCTCCAGTGCACTGATTTCCGCAGCCAGCGAAGGAGCGGTTTCTTTACCCATATCCATAACTTCAAGCTGGCTTTCGAGATTGTCCATACGGCGCTCAAAGTGTTCGAATCGATTGAAGGCATCATCTAAGGCTTCCCGGTTCACCTGCCGCTTTACCTTAATTCGTGACTCAACGGTCTTACTGCGCATTAGCAGGGCCTGCTTTTTGGCCTTAGCGTCATTGAGCTTACCCTGAAGCTTACCGATCTCATCGTTGAGTTGATCGATGTGCTCATCGGTCGCTGCAAGCTCCGCCTCTACGGTGGAGACTTCGTCCTCAATCTCTCTCTTTTCTTGTAAAGCCGCTCTAGCGAGATCTTCCCTCCCTTTGCTAATCGCAAGCTTCGCCTTTGCTTCCCAACTCTCCGCCTCGCTTTGAAGCTGTTCTAGACGTCGAGTCGCTGCTTTACGATCCGCCAAGACGCGAGCAGAAGAACTTCGGACCTCGACCAAGGTATCTTCCATTTCTTGGATGATGAGGCGTATCATTTTGTCTGGATCTTCAGCTTGATCCAGCAGTGAGTTGATGTTCGAGTTAATTATGTCGCTCATTCGCGAAAAAATACCCATTGCTACTCTCCTTGCGTTTGGCCCTGTGCTCGGGCTTGCATGTAGTCGTAAATGTGATCCTTCGATTGATCGTTCAGCTGATTCAATGATGAACCGCCGAATTGATTTCGCGTGGTGATCCGTTCGTCACCGGGAGCTCCGATCAAGTTAACCGCTTCAACTACCAAAATAATTTGTGCCAGACTCAACAGCGCAGGCGAAGGACCCGTGACTGCTGCAATGCCGCTCGAAACCAATCCGATAGCTAGGTAGATCATGGTTCGGTCTGGCGACATCGATGCTTGCTCCTGAGGTAGTAGTTAGCAGAGCTATAATCAAATAGTGGGCCATATTTTTAATAAACATATATATATCATGGTGATAGGAAGCTTTTATTATCTACTTTCTCTTTAAGATGTAATCTTTATTGGCCTATTTAGCCTATATTTAGGTTTTAAAAACCTCTTATTAGGGTAATATAAACCTAATGCAAACCAATATTATCGGAGAGTCTGTAGCTCTCACTGACACTCTCGCTCATCTATCCCATCTAGCGACCATTAACCGCCCCATCCTCGTGCTGGGGGAGAGAGGGACTGGTAAAGAGTTGGCCGCAGAGAGGCTTCACTTTCTATCCACTCGCTGGGATGCCCCCTTCATAAAGGTCAACTGCGCAGCGATGGCTGAGACACTTCTGGAGAGCGAGCTGTTTGGTCACGAAGCCGGGGCATTTACCGGCGCCACACGAAGCCACGTTGGTCGATTTGAGCGCGCTCACACTGGGACCTTGTTTTTAGACGAAGTGGGAACAATGTCGTCTCGCTTGCAGGAAAAGCTGCTCCGTCTGATTGAATACGGTGAATTCGAGCGAGTTGGTGGCCAGAAAACTATCGCGGTCGACGTCAGAGTGATCGCCGCGACCAATGCGGATCTCATTAAAATGGTGTCGGAACGGGAATTTAGAGCTGATCTACTGGACCGGTTGAGCTTCGATGTTGTCCACATGCCGGCACTGCGGGTAAGGGGTTCCGATGTTGATTTGCTTGCGCAGCACTTTGCCATCGCGATGAGCGCAGAATTGGGTTGGGAAGTCTTTCCTGGATTTACCGCTCCCGTGCGCCAGCAGCTTGCGGCCCATCACTGGCCCGGAAATGTGCGCGAACTAAAAAACGTCGTTGAACGCTCCCTGCATCGCTGGGATAAATCCAATGAAGCGGTTGCAGAGCTTGTACTAGACCCCTTCGAAAGTCCCTGGGAAGATCTTCCAGAAGGAAGCTCGGCACGCGACGAATCTGCTCAGACAAATGCCGATTCAGGATCTAAGAATTTAGAAAACCCTGGTTTAAAAAATCATGATTTAAAAGCCGCGGCGAAAACAAGCGCGGAGCGCTCGATTGATTTTCGCGCTGAGGTCGAAGAATTTGAAAGGACTCTTCTTGAGCAGTCGCTTGCCCGCTTTGGCTACAACCAACGGCACAGCGCCGAACAACTCAAGCTTAGCTATGATCAACTTCGTGGTCTAATGAGGAAGCACGATCTACGGACACGTCGTAAACGCATTCCCCGTTAACTTAAGCCGGTAGGTGGGCGCTAACCCCTCTTTAGGCGTTTTCTCGTCGAGCACGGGGAGTTAACCTTAGGCGCCTCACGATAGCTTGAGAAAAGTACTATGGCACTTATCCTGAACGACCCTTCCCTACTCCGCGCACAAGCTTACATAAACGGGGCTTGGTGCGATGCTGACGATGGCGCAACTATGCCTGTCACCAACCCTTCCAATGGCGGACAAATCGCAGCCATCGCAAAGGCTGGCGGAACGGAAACTAGGCGCGCAATTTCTGCGGCAGCGGCTGCCATGCTGCCCTGGAAAAATCGCGCCGCAAAGGATCGGGCTCAGGTTCTGCGCAAGTGGTTTGAGTTAATCATGGCTAATCAAGAAGATCTTGCTGTGCTTATGACCGCTGAACAAGGTAAGCCGATCGGCGAAGCGCGAGGTGAAGTCGCCTATGGTGCAGCCTACGTAGAGTGGTTTGCTGAAGAAGCAAAGAGGGTCTACGGCGATGTGATACCTGGGCCATCATCTGACAAACGCATCGTCTGCATTCGCCAACCAGTCGGAGTGGTTGCAGCCATCACTCCGTGGAATTTTCCTATCGCGATGATCACCCGCAAAGCGGCACCGGCGCTCGCCGTAGGCTGCTCTATCGTTATCAAACCCGCAAGCGAAACGCCCTTGTGCGCGCTGGCTCTGGCCGAGCTAGGCGAGCGAGCGGGTATTCCAGCGGGCGTACTGAACGTTCTTGCAGGCTCTGCCTCTGCCATTGGCGGCGAAATGACCGCTAATCCAACGGTGCGCAAGCTCACGTTTACCGGCTCAACACCGATCGGCAAGATTCTTGAAGCGCAGTGCGCAGATACGATGAAAAAGACCTCAATGGAGCTGGGAGGGAATGCACCGTTCATCGTATTTGAGGACGCCGATCTCGAAGCCGCCGCTGCCGGTGCGGTAGCTTCTAAGTATCGGAATGCAGGACAAACCTGCGTTTGCCTGAATCGTATATTCGTTCAGGATACGGTTCACGATGAATTCGTCGCTAAGCTTGTGGAGCAAACCGCTGCCTTAAGCGTGGGGGATGGCATGGAAGACGGGGTCTCCGTCGGCCCGCTCATCAATGCGAAAGCTGTCGAGGACGTAGACTCGCTCGTCCAAGCGACGGTCAAAGCTGGAGCCAACGTGGCGCTCGGCGGTGAGGCCCACAAACTGGGTGGCAACTTCTATGCCCCTACCGTCTTAACCGAAGTCGATTCGTCCATGCCGGTATTTCGCAATGAAATATTCGGCCCCGTCGCCCCAGTCGTCCGCTTTAAAACGGAAAAAGAAGCGATTTCCCTAGCCAACGATACTGAATTTGGGCTCGCCTCCTACTTTTATACCCGTGATATTGGCAGGGTATGGCGTGTCGCTGAAGGTCTCGACTACGGCATAGTGGGTATTAACGAGGGCATCATCTCGAACGAAGCTGCACCTTTCGGTGGCGTCAAGGAGTCCGGCTCCGGCCGTGAAGGCTCTAAGTACGGGCTCGATGACTACGTCGAGATCAAATACATCTTTGGGTCTGTGAGCATTTGCTCTTTTGTGTTTCATTTTTGTTTGCGACCAACGTGGTTGTTGGCCGCCGATGAACACACCATGCCCCGTG
>JBCBZV010000203.1:0-5486 GCA_039815155.1 Pseudomonadota bacterium | reverse complement strand
GGACGAACACCCTTCGAGGCCCACACCGGCCTCGGAGGAACCGAACTGGCGGCATAGAGGAGAACCGGTTCAAGCGTAGCAAGGCCGCCAGACTGTTCGGAAAATGGGGACCACCTCTCTTGCTTGCTGCCGAATACTAGCTTTGCATTGATAGTGCCCGTCTTTTCGATTGGATACTCGCATTCTTGAAGGTTCTGAGCGCATATCACGCGATAATCATAATGGTCTGGAATCGATGGGAAATATTTGAGCATAGGGGCGCTCAGCAGGTGCCATTGAGGTCATTCTAGGAGCGGGTACTCAGGTTTTTTTGACACCCCACAAGAAGCATCAGTGTAACCCTACGGCGGGGGGCGCCTTTCCTTCGCAGAGCTTTCACCCTGACATCGGGCGGGGGGGAAGGACGCCCAGGACGGAAGATGTTGGATGAGCAAGCAAGCACGGCGGGCGGCGCTTCACGCCGGAGCTCAAGGAACAGGCTGTGGCGCGATTGTCGGCGCCAGGTGCTACGCAGAGCGATGGCGGACGGTGCGTGTTCCGGGGTCATCCGGTCAGGGGTTCCGATAACATTCGGTCAGCTATTCCGATTTGAGCCGGTCACGGATTCCAGGCTCCCCGGTCACCGGGGCCCGGGCTGCGGGGCGCGTCTTGAGCGATCGTGCAGCCGGGTACTCCCCAGGCTCTTCCGCCAACTCACGAAGGCGGATCTGCTGACCCTGGACGACTGGGGACCGGACAGGCTTACCGCGTCGCAGCGAACGGACCTCATGGAGATCGTCGAGGACCGCGACCAGGCCGGCTCCACGGTCATCACCAGCCAGCTCCCCGTCGACGCTCGGCACGCCGTGATCGACGAGCCGACCTTCGCCGACGCCATTCTGGGCCGGCTGATCCACAACGCGTACAGGCTCCCGCTCGACGGCCCGTCGATGCGCAAGACCCAAGATGCCGGCAGCGAGGAGGCCCCCGAATGAGCACTCACCACCACCCGCCATGTGCGGCGCAGCGTCAGCGTGATGGGGCGCATCCAACGCTGCGCATGGCTCCAGTCGCGCTTGACGACCCCGGCATCCGATGGGAACAGGAAAACACGCTCAGCCGCGCGCGCTCAGAGTGACGGGATACTCCAGAAACCCTGACCAGGTTCCGTCGGAACGAGCGACCGGATGCTCCGGAAAACGCAGCCACTGACCGCGAGATGGCGCGTCGGAGCGATTGTCCCCTTGGCGATGGGCGCCGGAAAACGACGTGGAAGAGCACGCCACAGCCCGCGCGGGATGCCCGCCGAACAGAGCGATGAGGCATCTTCGATCGCGCCATCAAACCAAACCTTCCTTTCAGGCGTATACATTACGTCGGACAGATACCGCTCGGCCGGCGACGTGAGGCGCTCGCTGTGCCGGCGTAGTTCTGTGATGCCTACGTTTCCTGGCAGAAGGACGGGATCGCGAACGCCAACGGCCGCCTGCGAAGATGGCTGCCCAGGCAGACAGATCTCGACGACATCTCCAACGAGGCAATTCAAAGAGATCAACTTGACCTACAAACTCAAACCGCGGAAGTGCTTCGGCTACACGACACTGGTCTAGGTGGTCTCCAAAGGTCTCCGACGTGATCTCACGCTGTGCCTCGCCTTAGAATGTTGTACCTCACGCTGGAGCTCAAGGCGCCGTTCTTGGTCTTGCAGCCCAACGCGACGGGTCTACTTACGCCAGCGAGCCGCTATAGTAGCCTCACAACATCCATGCCCTGTTGGCCTTCGCGCAACTCGGCTGGAATTTTTGCAGAGACGGTAGCTGCCCTGCGTATGAGCTATTACCCGTGTTCTGAACAGTGAGTGCCCTTATGAAGCTACGATCATGAAAGGTGCGAAGATTATGAGGAACCGTCCATCGCAGGACCGCTCAGCACATACCGTTGAGGCCATCCTGGAAGCGACTACTCAAATTCTGGACACCCCACACGAAGCGTCAATCACTACGAATCACATTGCTCAAAGAGCGGGTGTTTCGGTTGGCTCGCTCTATCGCTATTTTAATAACAAACAGGATATTCTGAGCGTAATAGTCCAGCGCGAGGGTAAGCGGCTGGAGAACCAAATCAGTGTGTTGATTGCCGAATGGTCAGGCGAAGACGTAAGTGATTTAATCCGCGAGATCGCTCGCCTAAGTGTTGACAGCTTCCAAGGACGCAGATGGGTCCGGCGATCTTTGCATAAATACCTACTCCAAAAGGACTCTATAGACTCTGAATTACATGCGCTGAGATATCGCGTGCTACTTAGACTAGAAGAAAAACTATCTGAAAAAGATCCCAACACTTTCCGTATGATTTCGGACGAAGAAAGGCATGCAATCCTTGGCGCATGGGCCGGTATGCTGAAGGCTGTCACGCTGTATTCACCAAATTACTTAAGCATCGATCCGCTGTCGGATCAATTGGTTGATATTATAAATACCTATCTGCGAAAAGAAGATCAAAAATAAGGTTAAGCGCTTCGTGCAGCTCTTGATCGAAGAAGACGGTCAGAAACACGTTCAACGCCTTCGCACAGGTATGGAGCGCGTCGATCGAGAGGGCGATCTCGCCATTCTCGTATTTCTGAACAATTTGATAGATGACCCCGAGGCGGTCAGCGAGCATCTGTTGCGAGATCCGTCGGGTCTGGCGCAGTTGCTTCAATCGAAAGCCAATCTCCCGGTTGAAGGTGGGGTCCAGTTTCGCGGCGCTCACCGTGACCGCCTCTGAGCCGCACCCATGGCGGCACGGTGAAGGGTGACATAGGCGTGCTGCGCGCTTGTAGGCCGCATGCAAGGCACTGAGGCGCTCTTCGGCGGCGACCTTGTAAAGTATCCACGACCCAATCGCCGGTGCGGATTTGGCGGAGCACCTGCACGGCCTGGCGCAATTGTTCACGAAGATGCTGCACCGTCTCATCAAGCGCGCACACCAATAGCCTGTCCGTCGCCATAGTTCCCGCGAATTTCGTCTCTGATCATTTGGTAGGCCGCCGATCTGCTAGACCACAGCCCTGCACCGGATCGTGAGCTCTGCCAATGTTTGCTTTGCCTAGTTCCCTCGCAAGCGCGTGAAGTGCAGACGCTCGGCCCTTAGACAAAAGGCGAGATATCAGCTTCTCGTCGGACCAAACGACTATCGGTGACGACGACGAACCGTGGCGTTACCCCTAGGTCCGACGATAGCGCCACCGCAGCCGCGGAATCCACAGCCACGAGCACCAGAGACCGTTCTGCCGCCGGGTCCAGTCAAGGTCCCAGCGGCGCCACAGCCCCGCGGACCGCAGCCGCGGACGCCGGCAGCCGTGCCGCCGCCGGCTCCGTTGACCGAGCCGACTGCACCACATCTATACCCTGAACATCCAAAGCTTCGAGATGCGGTGCCACCGTAAGGACCAATTACCGTTCCTGAACGGGGAACTGGAGATCGGTAGGCCGGATAGTTACTCCAATGACCGTACCACGGATAGGCAGTATAGTAGCGCTCCCAGTAAGCGTAGCTGAATGGCACAACACTGATGCCAACCACTGTTGCAACAACCGGCGTGACAACTACTGTCTTACCCTTGTACAATGTTTGAATATATGGTGCCGCGACCCAGCCGCGGGCGCCGCTATAGCCGATATCACACCATGCATAATTGACAACACAACCGTGAAGGGCCACGTGCGTTCCGGCGGGTAGAACTCTTACAACTGGGTAGCTCGTGGACGGGCCTGCACGCAGGTTGACATTTGCTGTCACTACTGAGGCCGTGGCAGCATCTGCATATCCGCTAAGGATAGCGGAGAGGCCAAACGCCACTGAAGCGAGGGCGTAACGAACTCGATCATTGCGCATTGTTCAACTCCGGATTGTCTTTATGAAGGAGAGCTTGTCGCTAGGCGTGACATGCTGGTGTGTGTTGTGTTCATTGATCGGGACGGCTTGGTTGGATCTGCGAGAGGAGCTGATGCTTGCGATGCAGCCGGCATCGGGGCGCTCGCTCGTGTAGATCCGCTTCGCCATTTGGTTGAGCGACTGTGCAACGTCGCCATTCAAGAACCGAAAATCCGCTCCAGTCTCTCTGCGTTGCGACACTGCTAACGCTGCTGGTGCAGCTGCGCGGAGGGAAAGCACGATGAAAAAGGCGTTGATTGGTCGGAGAGCGTTCATGAGAATGCTTCTCTCGCGGTGATGTTGGGGAGCGGCGTCCTCAGACGCGATCGGCTAACCGGCACTGCTTCTGAACTTGGTGGATCTGAAGGCTCAAATTCGTTGTTGTTAGCCACATGGAAACCAGGTGCCAAACCTGAAGGGTTCGCCATGTATGAACATTCTTCTTTTTTGCAGTCAGTCATGTGAACAATATATTTACCACAAAAAGACAAAGAATATTGAATCTTTGGATGTAAAACTTTTACTGAACACTATTGCGATATCCGCAATTTTATCCTCGTATGATCTGATGATCATGTTATTATTTGTCACTATGAAATTGTTGCGCACATAGGGCTCTTCATATGGCGAATTATAACAAACAGATTCACTAGTACTACTTAGTCTACAGACACCAACGATAGCCAATGTAGGGATACTGAAAAAGAGACATGTCATCATATCCTCCTGGGCTAGACAGTGATCAAAGATTTGAATCACCGCATCGGTTGCGTGGTTAGAAAGCTATGGCGCGAATGTTACATACGTATAGACTGGCAGTAAGCGTACGTATCAGTGCGTCAAGGGCATGTAACAAATTGTAAATGCTGAGATTGAAGCGTGCGGTGAAATTGCGCGCGAAACGGCTGGCTTGAACATCCACCACGATAGCGTCATCAGTGTCGATCATATACTCGAACAAGCAGTCGAATGACGTTGGCACGGGGCGCGTAGGCAGCTGACTACTCTTACTCACGAAATCGGAGCTCTCATGTCTCCTCTGCTCTGGGCGATTTTTTGTGTTTCTGTCCACAAGGGGTAGAAAAATTCTCAACTTTTTGTGTATTTACGTGATACCTTATCGATCGTTACCACAAATATATCGATTTATTTTGCGTTCGGCAGATCTCTATTTTTCAGATTACACCTTGAAATTGAATATTTACGCACTCAGCTCGGAGTTTTTTCTGCACTCGATGCGTTCTGCTACCTATTCTCTTGTTTGTATTCACACCCATCTGGGTTTCCAGACAAATACCAGACGGTACGCGTGTTGGGTTTTCGACAAAGATTACTTGTCCTTTGAGGTTGCCAAGAGGGCATCATACCGCTCCGCTGCATCGCGCGCAGGGATAACGATCGACACGAACGGCGTCCTGCGACTGGTCGGCGCCATCAGGCGGCCTTACGATCACCCAGCGACGACGCGCCGCGACGCGCAGACCACCGACCAGAGTAGTAGCAAGCTGCAAGATAGAGCAGGACCGGCGCGGCGAGAGGTAAAAGAGCCATCAGCTTCGGCTGCCGGCCAAAGATGATCCGCGCGCGGT
>JBCBZV010000099.1:0-15094 GCA_039815155.1 Pseudomonadota bacterium | reverse complement strand
GTTTTGGTTTTCGTGGAACGTCGATTCTTACGCCATCTGCCCGCCGTTTTACCTGCTCTGCTACCGCGTCTTTTTTTTTTTTTTCTTTCGCTCGGGGCTACGGTTTTGGTTCCCATTGTTGTTGCTGTAGTGTGCATCGCGTGTTGACGCTGCTGCAGCTTCAACCCGACTCGGTGCCTCTCTCTCCTGTGTCCTGCGGTGAGGTGGGTCGTCTTCGGTGGTGCCGTCGAATCGTATCCTCCATCGGGAGCCGAAAAACTGCCTATTTTTCTACAGTCTCGAAGATGGTGGTGGAGGTGGTATCCTAGCGGCTGCCGCTCGTTGTTATTTTCGCGGTGCGCGTGGATGCGCCAAGCAGAATGCTCGGCTGAAGTGGTGGTGGTGGGGACGCCTTGCGACTGCCTCCTGTTGTGGTTTCGGCGGTGTGCGTCCATGCACCGAGCAGGACGCTCGCAAGCTACTCGGCTGTATCGACGAGGTCGCATCGGTAGCGGCACCAACTACGACGCGAGATGCACGTGACCCTACACAGCTTTCCTCGAATCTCGCACGAACCGGAGCCTCGAGGCTCGCACCGTGCGAGCCTCAAGCCAAGGGGAACAGGAAGAACGGGAACAAAGCGGGACCTCGTCCTCCTCCACCAACGAAAACGTTTGCCTTCGTCCTTTTCCTCAGCTCAGGGCGACGCAGCGGCTCCCTGTCATGGATCACCCACCGACCGAAGAACGGCACGTTCTACGTGCGAGTACCTCACCATTTCTTGGCTTCCGCGCGCGTATTAAACCCCCCCCCCCGCCCGCGCGCCCCGGTCGGCCCCCGAAATACCGCTCTCGCCTCTTCCCCGCGCTCCAGAGCGAAGTCTCACCGACTCGCTGCAAAGCCTGACCAGCGGCTTGATCCTCAGCGGTCACACCGGGTCGATTTGGCTCTCGGAAAATACCCCACTCATCGTTGAGCAAGTTCGTGAGGTTATCAACGACCAGGAATGCTTGGCCCCGATGTTCGGGACTGAATCCTGGAACCTCTTGCGAGATCCGCATATCGATCTTGCCGAAAGACGAACCTTCTTCTCCGTTTCGCGTACCGCCGATCGGCAATACGTTCTCTTCAAAGTCCAGGAAGGGTGTAAAGCCAAAGGCGTCGATCGTACCAGTGGCACCCGGTAGCGTTATGCTGTAGGGAATGCCCGAATTGTACTGACCGAAGAGCGAGATGCGGGTCGCATAGCCACCGAAGAAATCAGCGGTGTAATTCAACACCGCGGTCACGCGATGTTCGATCGCCCAATCGGAATTTCCAAGTACGTCCGCTTGCGGATCCTCAAAGGCTCGGAAGATGTAGTTTGAGAAGGCGACAGAAGACGTCATTGGGTTCACATCCTCTGCTTGAGTCCAAGCGTAACCGACGTTGATATCTAGGCCGTTATCCCAAGCCTTCGACGCACCAAACGAAATGCTCTCGCTCTCATTCCCTTTACTTGAGTTGGTAAGCTCAAAAGAGGCTTCACGTACGCTTTCAAAGATCGGGTAACCGAGATCGTTCGTCCCGACCTGCTCTAAATCTGCTCTCCTCCAAATGGCAGAATCAACGCCACGACCAATCTGGACATCCGCGGTTACCGTCCAGTCCATTGGTGCATACCAAGTCAATCCAAAGGTGTACTTCCACTCGGCTGGGATGTCAAAATCCGGGTCGAGATGATTGATTTCGAAGTTACCACCTTCCCCGGCTGCTACCGTATTCGCTAGCTCTTCAGGAACACAGTAACCTGGCCCCTGTACTGGTACTCCTGGTTCGCAGTTAACATAATTCAGAGCAAACAGATCAACATCGTCTATTTGCGCTTGAACCGCGGTTGTGTTGGTATTGCTGTAAGTATTGGACAGCCAAACGTTAGGATTGCCACCTGAGAACAGACCAATACCCCCGCGAAAGCTTAGATCTTCTGAAAAGTCGTAGGTAAGACCGAAGCGAGGCTGTATCAGATCGCGACCGTCCAACGTCTGATTATTTCCAAAACCATAGGAATCCAAGAAGTCTTGATTTAGATTCGGGGCATCGTCGGTCTCATAATAATCGTAGCGAATACCAAAGGTGACGGTAAGTTTGTCGTCGACCTGCCACTCATCCTGCAAGTAAAAATAGTTTATTGCGTACTCGAAGGCTTCAGCGATATCGTTCTGGTCATTACTCAGCGCGTTGCCGTATTGCACCCGATCAGCCAATCCATTTCGGAAGTTGTCGATGCCGTCAAAGCGGATCTCAGTATCGACGTGCTGATAGAACAAGTTGAAAATATCGTAGGATTCCCGCTCATAACCCCCGGTAATGGTATGCGATCCCAACTGGTAACGACCGCGGAAGAAAAGCTGATCAATCGTGTAGTTAAGCTCATTCGCGTGACGGCTGTCATCACCGCCGAGATAGACGTCGACATCGTCTAGCTCAACGCGAATTTCACCGAACTCATTACCCGCGCGAGGTACCTGTAGAAAATCCACATCGGTCCGAGCAACTCGGATCTCCGTGGAGAACTCCGGTGTCCAGTCGGAGTAGATGCTGGCGATGTAGGAATCCAGATCGGCACCCCGATTGTAGAAGTGATCGGCGAACTCGAATTCGACGAGGTCACCGTCAGCCGGCGTCGCGTTGAAGGAGTCGTTATGCATGTAGGTGAACGCAAGACGCTGCGTGTCCGAAGCATACCAGTCGACTTTTGCGATGTACTTTTCATCTTCAAAATCGAAATTACCGGGTGTGCTCGATCCTGGGTCAAAGCCATAGATATCGCGGGAAATTGCGGCGATCTCGTCGATCTCCGCCTGGGAGACGAGCACTTCGTTGACCGCGCCACTGCCGATCGGGCCTCGGTTGTTGAAATCGACACCTTCGTACTTCTCGTAAGCTGCGTAGAAAAACAGCTTATCTTTGATGATCGCTCCACCGATCTGAGCACCATAGCGGCTCTCGTCGAAGTCGGTCACCTGGATATCGTCGCCTTCAAGGGAGTCGCCCTGGAGCGCATCGCTTGTGTAGTCGTAAAACACGGAGCCGAACAACTCGTTACCGCCGGACTTGGTCACTGCGTTGATATTACAAGCGGAGAAGCCACCATAGACCACTGACATCGGCGCCATTTCCACCGCAACGCTGGATATTGCATCGAAAGGAAACGGCATGCGCTGGGTTGGGTAGCCGTTGGAGTTGAGCCCGAAGCCGTCATTGAGACGAATACCGTCGACCGTCAGGCTGTTAAACCGTGGGTTTGCCCCGTTGCATTGAATCGCGTCTTGGTTGCTCGACTGGTCAATGTAGATGCGCGGATCCTGTCCAATTATGTCGTTGATGTTTCGGTTAATCGCTGGCGAATCCTGAATATCGGATAGATCAAATACCGCGGTCGGCCCTATCGCCGTATCCGCCGCCTGCGCTGCGGACGCGACAACTACGACCTCCTCTAAGGTGCTAAGCCGATAGTTAAGCTGCGCCTGCTGTCCGACCGTCAGCGGAAGCCGCTCGGTGGATGCGCCACCCTCGGCGGCTGTGACCGAGACTCGGTAGCTGACACCCGCTGGTAGTTGGCGAATGTAATAACCCCCCACCTCGTCAGTACTTGTGCTTCGATTCAAGCCCGTGGCAAGACTCGTGACCGTGACCGTCGCACCGGCGACGGGCTGGCCATCTTGCCCGGTAACGACACCCCGAACGGCCGCGGTTGTTTCCTGTGCATAAACAGGCGCGTTCATGGCAATGCCGGCGGCGATCGACGCGCTCGTTACGGCAGATGAAAGTATTTTTCGTGCAAGTTTTTGAGAGACAGACTTCTTCAAGGCGAGACCCCCCCAAGGGTTGAAGATTGAAGACGTAGTAAGACTAGGGTTGTTTTATGTCGAAAATGTTACAAAACGGTAACACAAGCTTTTCTGGGTACTATTCCCTAAGGCGCCTTTTGTGACACCAAAAAGGTGGATACTTTTCGCAACTATGCTCCTAGCGGCAGAACGATTGCAAGCAAAGATGACAAGGAAATTTACTATTCGCGCAAGCTGAACAACTGGGCGTTGCCGCCTTTCGCTACCACGTTATCGGTAAGCGTTCGTTCGGCGACAAATCTCCCCAAATAATGAGGCCCGCCCGCCTTCGGCCCGGTGCCGGAATGGCCAAGGCCGCCAAAGGGATTCACCCCCACCGCCGCGCCGATAATGTCTCGATTGACGTACACGTTACCAACGAAGGAATTTTCGAATACGTAGTCCGCAAAACTCTGTAGCCGACTGTGCACCCCAAGGGTTAAACCGTAGTGAGACGCACGGATGTCCGCCAGGAGGCGATCAATTTCTTCCTCTTGGTAGCGCAATACATGCAGAATGGGCCCGAAGGTCTCTTCTCCCACGCTGCTCAAATCGGGCACTTCATAGACGCGCGGCGAGAAGAACAGCCCCTCCGCCGGCATCTGAGCGCCACACTCAATTAGGAGCCGGCCCTCCTTATCCATGCGTGCGCAATGTCTGCGCAGCCTATCCAACGCGGTCTGGTCGATCAGCGGTCCAATATCCGTAGCGAACTTCGCTGGGTCGCCCAGCTCAAGTTCGGCCATCGCTCCCGCAAGCATCGAAAGCGTATGTTCAGCGATGTCTTCCTGCAGTAATAGCACGCGCAGCGCCGAGCAACGCTGACCAGCGCTTTGGAACGCCGAACGTATGACATCGTCAATAACCTGCTCCGGCAGGGCGGTTGAATCAACGATCATGGTATTGAGCCCACCGGTTTCGGCGATGAGAGGAGCGATCGGGCCTGGGCGAGCCGCCAGCGCGCGATTAATGCTTGCCGCGGTGGCAACGCTACCGGTAAAAACCACACCGGCGGTGCGCTCATCTGCGACCAGGGCAGCTCCAAGTTCTGCCCCTTTTCCCTGCAACAATTGCAGCGCATCCTCGGGCACTCCTGCCTGCAACAGCAGCTCCGTCATCCGCATGGCGATCATCGGCGTTTGCTCCGCCGGTTTGGCGACCACCGCGTTACCAGTAATCAGCGCAGCCGCTACCTGTCCAGTAAAGATCGCTAAAGGGAAGTTCCAGGGGCTTATGCATACGAAGGTACCGCGTCCGTGCAAGCTCAACCGATTCGTTTCACCCGCCGGGCTGCACAGATTCTGAGGAAGCATAAGCTCACGCCCCTGCGCCGCGTAATAGCGCAAAAAGTCCACGGCTTCTCGCACCTCATCGACGCCATCATCGATCGTTCGGCCCGCCTCTAGTACTAAGAGGCCGACAAATTGATCCTGCCGCTGTTCCAGCAGTTCGGCTGCTCTCTCTAGGCAGATCGCGCGAGCCGCTACGCCCAGCCGGTCCCAGTGTCGCTGGCCAGCCGCGCATGAACGAAAAGCGGTTTCAAGCTTCTGTCTACTGGCGTAACTGACGGATCCCAGATCGCTCGTAACCTTAGCTGGATTGAGAAGCCTTGCGCTCTCGTAGTCGCTACGCTGATCTCCTCCATCGCCGCACGCACCCTCGCGGGTATGGTGTCCGACGATCGAAGTGGCCTCAAAGCGATGAACGCTTTGATCTACCACTGCTTGCTCAAGGCTTTGCACAACTTTTTCACAGCTGAGATCGATTCCCGCAGCGCTCTGAAAAGGGGTATGTGCGTCCCTCTGAATAGCTGTCGGCTGTGCTATCTCTGGGTGATTCCGACTTCCGAGCCGCATTGTCCGAATAGCCGAATCTTCCAACAGTTCGGCAACCGGTATCTTTGCGTCCAGAAAGCGATTTACAAAGGAACTATTGGCGCCATTTTCTAGTAGTCGGCGCACCAAATAGGGAAGCAAATCACGATGAGGCCCGACAGGCGCGTAGACCCGTACGGGGATGGCAGACAAACGCCTCGAAAGCTCCTCGTAGAGCAAAGCTCCCATGCCATGAAGCCGTTGCAACTCGAACCGTTTCTTCGCGCCCAGTTCAGCTACTAAGGCGATAGTGTAAGCGTTGTGAGTTGCAAACTGCGGATAGATTAGCGTTTGCTCCTCAAGTAACCTTTGCGCGCACCGGTGGTAACTCAAATCCGTATGGCATTTACGAGTGAACACGGGGAAGTCACTCAAACCCAGTTGCTGAGCCCGCTTTATTTCCGTATCCCAGTACGCCCCCTTAACCAGGCGGACGGTAAAGGCGCGATCCGCGTCTCGCGCAAGTTCAACGAGCCAGTCGGCAACGTAGAGCGCTCTCTTCTGGTAGGCCTGGAGCACGAACCCCAAACCCTGCCATCCGGCTAAATCCGGCTCACGGGCGAGGCGCTCGAACAAGCTCATGGTCATCTCGAGTCGGTCGCACTCCTCCGCATCGATATTCAGGCCTATGCCACCGCGCGCCGCCGCTTGGCACAAACTGAGAACACGCGGGTACAGTTCCTGTTCGACTCGTTGCCACTTTTTAGGCTCAAAGCGTGGATGCAGCGCGGAGAGCTTAACCGACACCCCGTCCGCAGCGATCTCGGACTCCCGCCTCTCGGCGCTCGCTAGCGTGCGGATCGCGTCCGCGTAGGACTCAAAGTAGCGCTCCGCGTCAGCTGCTGTCCGCGCCCCTTCTCCAAGCATGTCGAAGGAGAATCTTGTGCCTAGCGGATACTGATAAGCTCCGCGCGAACGGGCTGCCTGAATACGTTCCCCGAGAACGTATTGCCCCCCGAGGATACGCATCGCCTGCAACATCGCTTGTCGCACTACCGGCTCCCCCAGCCTGCCCATAAGCCGTTGCAGCCAGCTGTTCGTATGCTGGGTAATAGCGCCGTCAAGACCTACAATCTTACCGGTCAGCATCAGACCCCAGACGCTCGCATTTACAAAGGTCGAATCGCTCCTACCGCGATGGGCGGACCAATCGCCAGACTGAATCTTTTCCGCTATCAGCTTGTCGGCGGTGGCGCCGTCGGGTATTCGCAGGAGCGACTCCGCGAGACACATCAGCGCGATTCCCTCCTCGTTACCTAACCCAAACTCTTGCAAGAATGCGTCGAGCGATCCCGCTTGATCGCTTTTTTCGCGACAGCGAACCACCAGTTCCGAGGCCAATGCTTGAACTCGACCGCTTTGCGCGTCGTTGAGTCCAGGTTCTGCTAACAAGCGCTTCAGAAGTGCGCTTTCGTCGATCAATTTGTTGGCGCGCACCTGTTCTCGGAGAAAATCCAACTTTTTCATCAGCGCCCCTAATACTTTAAGTAGTACGAAACGCTGAGTATCGGTCCTAAAACAGAGATATAAGTTTCAAAATTCTGTTATATACCTTATTTCTACCCAATAAATTTGCTAATACGATATTTTATATGGCGAAGAACATTCACCTTGATCGCAAAGATCGGCGCATTCTTAAAACTCTGCAGCAAGATGGACGCATTGCCAACGTGGAACTCGCAAAGCAGGTAGGGCTGAGTCCAACACCCTGCCTGGAGCGGGTAAGGCGCCTCGAAAAAGAAGGCTTTATCCGCGGCTATGTGGCATTGGTGGACGCGCAGAAACTCAACAGCGCCACCATCGCATTCATCCAAGTCTCCCTCACCAGCACCGCCAGTGCGGATCTTAGGGAGTTCAATCGCGCGATGCTGGCTCTCCCGGAGGTAGAAGGGTGTCATATGGTGGCGGGCGGTTTCGACTATCTTCTCAAAGTCCGCTGCGCCGACATGAGTGCTTACAAGCGATTTCTTGGTGAAGCGTTAGCGATCATCCCGCTGATAGAACAAACGCATACCTACGTTGTGATCGAAGAGGTGAAAGCCGAGACGGAAGTATCTCTGGCCAATCTGCCACCGCTGGGCGGAGCTTGAAGACCGATTAGTATCGAGCGATTGTTGTGCGATGTTTTAAGATGACCTGGCGAGTACAGTCGACGAATGAACATCGAACTAGCAAAAGCATCATTGATTAGCAGATGACATTGGAGAGTACTCTTTGAATCCGTCACCCCTCAGCTCCATGCGAAACCTCTATCGGCTCACCAAGCGCAGCAATAAGGGCGACCGGCGATTCAACCGAGTGCCGTTAAAGACGAGGTACCACCAACAGAAACAAAGCTCAGATCAGGAGTCACGCCTTGGAACATCTATGCACCAGCGGTCGACCCTTTTGCTGCTACTGGCCGGCCTGCTTCTTAACCAGAGTAGCTTCGCTCAGTATGACTACTTCGAAGCCAATCGCTTACTGATTCGAAATGGTGTGCAAGCAGTGCTCACATGTAATGGCTTGTTTACTTCCGAAAGATCGCTCGAGCAGGTATTCGACCAAGAGCTCGCCTACCTCGGTGACGAAATGCTTGGCGACCCCATTGAGGGGCCCTATGAGATCGATCAGGACAAGCAAGCAGTATCGGTTGGCGGAGGTACTCATGGACCGGCAGTCACTGCCGCGTTTCGAGACGGCGTCGGATGCGTCGTCATGCCACCGGACGCAACGCTTAATGAAGTATCGGACTTGCCGCAGCTCACCCTACCCTATCCTCCCGGGGATCCCTCGATTACGCCCTGGCCGCAAGGTGACCTTCTCCCACTGCTAGCACCGGCAGTGGACGTTGATTCAAAGGCGCTCGGTCAAGCTGCCGACTGGGCGTTTGAGCGAGAGTCTGAGGAACAAGTCACGATCAGCTTACTCGTCGTGCATCGAGGACAAATCATTTTGGAGCGCTACGCCGATGGTTTTGATCAAACAACGAAAACACGGACATGGTCGACAGCCAAAAGTATTGCGGGGACGCTAATCGGCATGCAGGTGGACGCCGGTGAGATGGCGCTGGACGAGCCCCTGGGAATCGACTGGTTGCCCAAGGTGGCGGTCGTGCAACAGTCACCGCAAGAAGATATGGCCCCGGACCCTCGCGATCGCATCACGTTACGGCATGTACTTAACATGTCCAGCGGGCTGTACCCCGTCGATAGTTTCAACATGGAGTACGCGACCGGATCAGGCCTTGCTTATTGGGCGGGTGCCAGTTCTGTTGACGGTATGCGAGATCGAGGGCTCATCCGCTCGCCCGGGAGCTTCTGGGACTACGAAAATTATGACACCTTGCTCGCAGTCTACGCGTTCAAAAATACCCTTCCGGATGAGCGATCCTACCTTGAGTTTCCTCGCCGCCGCCTCCTGGACAAGCTCGGAATGCGCAGCACTGTGCTGTCTGTCGATCGTTTTGGCGATTTCATCCTGAGTAGCCAGGTTTATACCAATGCTCGAGACCTCGCCCGCTTCGGTTTACTGTATCTGCAAGATGGTGTTTGGGAGGGCGAGCGCCTCATTTCTTCTGAGTGGATAGAGTTTGTACGCACACCTGCCCCCGCCGCTGCAAGTCGTGGCAACGACTACGGTGGACAGTGGTGGTTGGTGCCGGATGCTCGCAAAGGAGAAGTTCCCGCGGATGCGTATAGCACCGCAGGAAATCGTGGCCAATATGTGATCATCGTCCCAAGCCATGATCTGGTCATCGTTCGCCGGGGACTCGACTTTGGACGCCAAGGTTTTAACCGCTGGGATCTCACCCGCGAAGTGCTAAAGGCGATACCGGAGAAAACACGCTAGTACCCGGTAGTAGGCGCATGGAACCGTCGCTTCACGTCTCTCTGCGCAGAGCGCAGCAAGGGCAGGTCTAGCGCTCAAAAGCGCTTTCAATTGCACGGCGGTTGCAGGCTGCACGAGCTGTGTTGCGTAGCAGGCAAGCAATGGTCATGGGCCCGACTCCTCCCGGTACTGGTGTGATCGCTCCCGCTACCGCAAGCGCCTCTTCATAGTGCACATCACCCACGAGTGTTGCCTTCTCCCCCGCGCTCGCTTCGATGCGGTTAATGCCCACGTCGATCACCGTTGCCCCTGGTTTAATCCAATCTCCTCGCACCATTTCTGCGCGACCGACCGCGGCAACGAGAATGTCCGCTTCGCGACACATCGCAGGTAAATCGCGCGTTCTCGAATGGGCAGTCGTAACGGTGCAGCTTTCCTGGAGCAATAGTTGGGATACGGGTTTGCCGACTATATTGCTGCGTCCAAGAACAACCGCATGACTGCCTTCTAAGCGTAAAGCGGGAACGCTGCGCAGCAACAGGAGACAGCCAAGCGGGGTACAGGGAACCAGGGCTTTTGCGTTACCGTTTAACAGCGCGCCACTATTGAGTGGATGAAAACCGTCCACGTCTTTAGAGGGATCGATTGCCTCGATAACTTTTTGAGCGTTGATGTGATCAGGAAGCGGTAGCTGTACCAAGATACCGTCAACGCTATCATCTGTGTTTAGCTTATCGACCAAGGCCAACAAATCTAGCTCGCTAGTCGATACATCGAGGCGATGTTCGATGCTGCGCATACCTACTTCTTTGGTCTGGCGGCCCTTATTACGTACATATACCTGGCTAGCTGGATCCTCGCCCACCAGTACGACGGCCAAGCCGGGCACCAAGGAATGCTGATCCGACAAGCGCGTAACCTCACGTGCAACCTCGCCGCGAAGTACGAGCGCGTTTGCTTTTCCATCGATAATTGCCGCTGACATAGTCCCCTCTGCACAGTTAGTCGTATCACCAACGGGCGCGCACGGTAGCATGAAAACCAGTAGATAAATGATCGGACCATAGGTTTTTGCATTTGAGGGGTAGATTCGCGTTTCTAGCGCGCTCACTAATAGCAAGCTCTCGGGATCGCGCCTGCCACGGACCGTCGGGTAATCCTAGGGCGACGGTGAATAGAGCGCCTAGGGATTGATCGGTGGGCGAGACAAAGGAGACACGTAATCGGCGGGCTTTAGCGCCAGCGTCGGCACCGTACACTGAGCCAAAAGCGATTCAGTTGTTGGACCAATCAGTACGCCCGGATGAGACGAAGAGCCCACATTGCCGAGTACTAGTAAGCCTGCTTGAGTATCGCGGAGCACGCTTTTAATGGCTGCTAGCGGTTTCTGAAACTGAAGGCTGGAAGTGATTTTCACACCGTTTTCTGCTTGCCACTGACGTGTGGTGGAAGTGTTTTCCCTTCCCGGTGCTGTCTGCGCCACCTCGCTCGCAAACTGAGACATCAACGCATGGAACCAGGTCTCTGTTTCCACCCGTTGCTGCGAGCAGTAAAACTCTCGCTCCTCGGCGTTTAAGGCCAAGGAAGGATGGTCCAGTAGCTCCAGACCGAAGGGTTCCCAAGCGTGCACAATGTGAAGGCGACCACCACTGGCCTTGGCGTGCTCCAGCGCGGTGCTGATGATCGATTGGGCGAAGAGCTCAGCCCGGTCTGCATGCGGTCCGCGATCCCGATCCAGCGCAACCACAACATCCTCGTTGCTAGCGCTTGTTGCTGCGCGGATCGCCCATACTGCGCAGGGGCATTTCCGCATCAGGTGCATACCAGTCGCGTTCAGCGTGGCATAAGGAGCATCGTTGTCCGAAAAAGAGCTGATGTGGACCACAAGATTAAAGCCCTGCTCTTGTACTTGCTCGGTGATCGCGATGAAGGGCTCGCCAGAAAAAACTCCGTAGTCGATTTCCATATGTTCGGAAAAACGGTCACAGATATGACGCAACCGCTGAAACGCGAGGGCCCAGCGGAATTCATACACTCGATCAATCACACCTTGAGAATCGGAATTGCGCGGCGGGGCCGGTACAACCTCGCAAACAGTGATACTTGAGGCTGAATCTAGCGCATAGTCGACAACCTGCTGCAAACAAGAGCCGTCGTCTACTTCTGCATAGACAAGGATTTTTCTGCCGCTAACCATTCTGCTGTTGCCCCGCCCTAGAAACAAACGCCGAGTACGCAAAGGTAGGTTTATAGCTGCTACCTAAGGTATTAATCGTCGAGTTCCTAAAGGTTCTTGCTGTCACTCGCTAAAACCTCAAACACGCAGTCGGGCGAGAACAAAAAAACCAAATCGATCTACCAGGCGAGGCGGAAGAACTCTCGATAGCTTTCCGGGTTCTCGGCCGTATGTCCATCTGCCACCACTTTTATGCTTATGTTTCTTTGGCGAGCCTTGTCCGCAAAGTCATCCAGTATCTCGACGACGTCCTGATCGAGAAAACGAGTACTGCGTACGTCTAGAACAACCGATGAACCCGGTTCAAGATCGTCCAGTTCGAGCAGAATGGCCGCTTTGTTGAAGAAGGTGACTTCTTCCGCCAGCGTCATCTTGATCTCGCCGTTTTCTTCTTCTCGGTGCAAGAAATGCGAGTTTTTGAAGCTCTCGTGAAGGATTACAACGACGCTCACGACGAGTCCCATGAAGATGCCAAGGAGAAGATCTGTGAACACAATTCCCAGCACGGTCACGATGAACGGCACAAACTGAGTCCAACCGAGCGAATACATTTGTTTGAACAGACTCGGCTTTGCGAGTTTGTACCCCACTAGGAACAAGATTGCCGCCAGCACGGACAGCGGAATCATATTGAGCAAGCCGGGCACGACAAGCACGAATACCAGTAAGAACACGCCATGAAGGATTGCTGATAGCTTCGTCGCCGCTCCAGACTGGATATTTGCCGAGCTGCGAACGATGACCTGCGTAACTGGAAGCCCGCCTATACATCCAGACAAAACATTCCCAGCGCCTTGGGAAAGCAGTTCTCGGTTTGTAGGAGTAACTCTCTTTTGATCATCGAGCTTGTCAGTCGCTTCGACGCACAGCAACGTTTCTAGACTAGCGACCACCGCAATGGTCACAGCCATTATCCACACGCTTGCTTGACCAAGAGCCGAAAAGTTAGGAAAGACGAGGAGTTCGGTCACGTTGTTGGTGACCGGTACGTTCACAAGATGCTCAGGCGCTATTCCAATGCCATCGCTGCCGCGGGTGATGAGGAAGTAGACGATCCCCAGGACGACGGCAACCAACGGACCCTGGATCAGTTGGAAGACTTTCGCCCGTTTCGTAAGCACCAGCTCCCAGAGCAGCAAAATAGCCATCGCTAAGCAAGCGACGAAGGTAGCCCCTAAGCTGATGTTGCCGATGGTGCTGAACAGTGCAGAAAATGTGTTTTCCCCATCCACTTGAAAGAATGCAAAGTCGCCCTCTGGATCGGTGTCGTAACCAAAGAAGTGAGGGATCTGCTTTAGAACAATAATAATCCCGATACCGGTCAACATGCCCTTAATCACCGATGAGGGGAAGTAATAGCCAATTACACCCGCCTTTAAGAAACCCAGTAAGAGTTGGATAAATCCCGCGAGGACCACGCAGACAAGGAAGTTTTCATAACCTCCTACCTGAGTTATGCCAGCGAGGACAATCGCCGCCAGGCCGGCGGCCGGCCCTGACACACCGACCTGCGAGCCGCTCAGGCTTCCAACAACGATGCCGCCAACGATTCCCGCGATGAGACCCGAAATCAGTGGGGCGCCACTGGCGAGTGCTATACCCAAACACAAAGGCACGGCGACGAAGAACACGACGATACTGGCCGGTAGATCGCTTTTAATATTGCTGAACATTTGTTGGCTCCGTACAACAGACCGAAGTCTTGAAGGCTGGCGACCGACAGGCGCTTCGATGGATAAAAATCGGTGGAAGAACGAGGAATCTTAGGGGACTAAAATTCCTCTAAAGGAGTTTGCTAGCTCAATCAGTCTCGCAGCTAGAGACGTCCTAAGGTTGGTAAGGCAATGAAGAATGATGAAGAACGATACGAAGCACACCGGCTTCGTCTTTTTTATAACCCCAGCTCTTGTCGACTTTAGTGACGTTGCCGTCTTTATCCGTGAAGGTGACCCATCCCATCCACATCGCCACATCTCCCTGAATAAAGCTTGCTGAAGTTTCCGAAACCACGGATCGCCAGCTCTTTAGACCAAAGCCGCCATCGCCCGGATAGGCATCGTTATGACCTACAAAATAAGATAATGCGCCTTCGCGCGTTGGCCGGAACGTCTGCTCACCACTCGCAAGGGTAGGTTTAAAGAGAACAGGACCGAGGTTATAGCCGTAGGCTCCGTCAAGGGCACCGTTAGCGAGCTTATTGGCCGCCTCGAAACCCTCTTCGTCAAAGGCTTTAGAGATACCAACGAGAGCATCACCCCAGATTTGGCGCGCCTCAGCTAGTTCCTGCTCGGTAATCGTGGACATTCTAGTTCTCCATACTGTTGTTTACGCTGCGTTAGTAGCAACCTGAACCGACCCGGGTATCGTCCGACTGGCCGTGTCTCGCAGGCGGCATAAAACGCACCTTAGAAAGTGTCGCTAAAAGTAATTGGTACTATTCGGTTGGGTTTATCTTCTTGCGATAGAGTAAATACGGACCGCAAAGGTATCTCGATCGTTGAATTCATAAGTGTACATGGTATAGAAAGATTCGGGGTAAAAATATCTAAATGATAGATAAATTCTATCGCCCTCCATAGGTCTGGATTATCATCCCCGCCATCCAATCTTTACCGGTACATCCGAGTAATCATCGGCCAACACACCATGCGTTCACTCAGACACCGGGTCTGTTGCATAGGTTCCGACGTAGCAATTGGTTGCACCGCATCACTCGCAATTCGAGCCCGAGAAGCAACTCACCATTAGATCAAGTTTATTGATAAAAACCGTAACACTCGCGAGCTACTATGTGTGCCTTTCAACGCGTTCCGCGGGCAGTGCGTCGGGCCAGGGAAGAAGCGGCTTATCTTGGCGTGAAGACTCTAGAAAGTTGGCGTTGATTGAACAAACGGGCGGCCACGTTGCGCCTCCGCGTGAGCTAAGAAACCGAGGTGCGGGTGAAATACCTTCCTTGTGACAAGCGGAATATAGATGGAGTCGATATGACAAATGTTTATCGAAAGGCGATCAGGCTCTCGGTTGCCTTATGGGTTCTAAGCCAGGCACAGTCGGGATCTGCTCATCAACATCAAGCGGCGGAAGACTGGCAGCCGAAGGAATATTCGCTATCAGAGGCCTTCGCTCCTACGCCCTTACCGGATCGTGTAGTGCTAACCTGGGTGGGTGATCCAGCCCGTTCGCAGGCAGTGACCTGGCGGACAGTGAGGTCATCGGTAAACATTGGTTTGATTACTTTGTTCCCCCATCAGATCAGGCCGCCATGACTCGCTACTTTCAGCAGCTGCACAGCCCATCAGATAGCCCACTGCACTACCAAAACT
>JBCBZV010000178.1:0-6648 GCA_039815155.1 Pseudomonadota bacterium | reverse complement strand
CTGCAGCCAATTCACGCGAAACCAAGACTCGGGTTCTACCCAGTTTGGAGGTTTCAACTTCTTGCAGGTATCGCCAATCAACTTCGCTTCCTTAGAGTCGGATGGCATAGATTTCTCCGCCAACTACGACTTCGAAGTTGGTGAGCACGGCTTCGGTGTTGGCCTAACGGGGACTTACGTCAACGATCTCAATCGATTCTCTGACCCGCTCGATTCATCAGTAATAGACGTCGAGCTCGGTGAAGTGAACAGACCTGAGTTAGCAGGAAATATCTTCTTGAATTGGTATTTCAGAGACCTTCGCGTCCAATGGCAAACACAGTACCAGGATGAGCAGCTTTTGGCGTTTGTCGAGGTAGACACCTTCGAAGCCTTGTATGGTGATTCTGTGATGCAGGACGAGTACTGGCAGCATGATATTGCTGCGACCTACAACCTGAAGGAAACTATGAGCGTCTACGGAGGTGTTCGTAATATCACCGATGAAGAGCCGTTCATTACCAACTTCGGTTATCCGGCCAGTCCTCGTGGGCGTTACTTCTATCTCGGATTTAACGTCGCTTTTGGAGGTTTCTAGGCTTCAGTAGGCAACGTTAATCGATAACAGTTAGCCGCATCCCATATCGGGTGCGGCTTTTTTTTGCCTGTAGCTCGCGTAACACTTGCCCTTACCATGTTCCCTGGTACAGATTTCTAGTCAAATTGGAGGTTGCTTGTGTCAGCAAAGTTCGCCCGTCGGATGCTCAGTTTACTTATCGTTTTACTAGCAGCGGCGCAGGCAGTCGCGGAGGACCGCACTCTACAGCAAATTTGGCTGCTCGACGGGTTCAGCGCTCCAGAAGGCGCCGCACTCGGGCCGAATGGCGAACTTTTTATCTCTAATGTCGCCGGGGGTGGCTCAGAAAAGGATGGAGAAGGTTGGATATCCCTACTGAGTCTTGCTGGCAAACTTATCGAGCTACGCTGGCTGGAAGGGCTCGATGCCCCTAAGGGGATGGTTGTAAAAGAGGGGACACTATTCGTTACCGACATTGATCGGGTAAGGCGCTACCGTATAGAGACTAAGGAGCAGCTGCCGCCAATCAACGTTCCGGATGCCAAGTTTTTAAATGATGCGGCAGTCTATCAAGGAAGTGTCCTGGTCTCAGACTCGCGAACGGGTCGTATCCACAAGCTTATTGGGGGTCGCAGCGAGGTTTTTCTTGATGATGCGGAAGTGCTAGCGGGTGTAAACGGTCTTCTCGCTAATGGCGAGGGTTTACTTATCAGCACGATGAACCGTGGCGAGCTTCTTCGCTACGACGATAAGCAAGGTCTGCGCAAAATTGCCGGTGGTATGGAGAATGCGGACGGCATCGGGATAACGAAGGGCGGTTATTTAGTCTCCTCCTGGCCAGGAGAAATTTACTTCGTAACGCCGAAGGGGAAAGTGCGTTCACTCCTGAATACGCGCGACGAGGAAATCCTGCAAAACGACCTCTCCGTATTCGGCGAAGTGATCGTTGTGCCGAACTGGGATCCGGACACGGTAACCGCCTGGCGCTTCGAGTAAAGTCTCTGCTTATTCTCCCGACTAGCTGGCTGGTATTTCAACCACTGCTCGTCCTCGGATATTTCCAGCAAGAATTTCCCATGCCGCCGACGGGAGTTGACTGAACTCCAGAGAAAAACTCAAGTCATTCAAGGTTGCGAGATCCAGGTCGGTGGCGAGTCGTTCCCAAGCCTGCCTTCTCCGCTCGCCAGGCGCTTGCACGGAATCAATTCCGAGCAAGCTAACACCGCGTAAGATAAACGGCATTACTGTAGTGGGTAGATCCGCACCCTGGGCCAAGCCGCAAGCGGCCACCGCGCCGCCATAGCAGGTCTGGGCAAGGGCATTTGCTAAGGTGTTGCTGCCGACGCAATCAACGACACCGGCCCAGGCCTCCCTCTGCATTGGCTTACCTGGCGCAGACCAGGAATCCCTCGCGTGAACCTCTTGCGCGCCCAGGCTTTTTAGGAAACTCTCTTCGCTCAGGCGGCCGGTTGACGCCTCTACACGATAACCCAACTTCGATAGCAAACTGATAGCCACTGTTCCGACACCGCCGGCGGCGCCGGTAACTAGAATCGGACCCTTTTCCGGCAGCACGCCTCCATCTTCGAGCGCCAATACGCACAGCATCGCTGTATAGCCGGCTGTGCCAATGGCCATTGCGGCTTTGGAATCGATACTACTGGGGAGCTTCACTAGTAGATCGCCGCTGAGCCGCGCGAAGTTAGCGTAACCGCCGTGGAGGCGCTCCGACGCGCCAAATCCGTTGAGTACGACACGATCTCCAACTTCAAAATCTGTACGTTCGGAAGCGATGACTCTGCCAGCGAAGTCGATCCCCAAGATCAGAGGAAATCGTTGGACGATAGGTGCGGAGCCCGTAATGGCAAGTCCATCTTTGTAATTGAGCGTCGAATACTCTATTGCGACGGTTACGTCGCCCTCGTCGAGGTCGTCGAGACTAAGCTCCTGAAAGTCTGCCTGTTGTTCGGCATCGGCCTTGCTGGCAACGAGGGCTGTAAACGAATTTGTCATTGCGTGATCTCGGGCGGTATTTGTACGGTCATTCTGCCAAGTTTCTGCACGTGCAAGAACCATTAGTTCTTATTGCTTGCCTCCTCTGGTCAGTGGCAGCAACACGGTGCTTCTGCGCTGTACTGAGCTATCACAAATTCCTCGCAAACCCGTCGTTAGCGTATCGATTGAATGCGCGGATTATGAATAGCCCAGCGACGCAGAAGCAAAATAAGGATCAAGAGCAAATTGGTGGGTTTGAGGGATATAGGACTAGCTAGGCGGCGCTTTGAATTTCTCGTTCGACCATGCGCGCGAGATCGGACAGTGCCGCCTGCTCTTCCGCGCCAAGACTTCTAGGTTTAGAGTCTATGATGCATAAGGTCCCAAAGGCATTACCGTCCTGATCGTGCAAAGGACATCCCGCGTAGAAGCGGATTTTCGGCCCATCAACAACGAGAGGGTTGTCGGCAAAACGAGGATCCATTTGCGTATCTTCTACCGTGAGTATTCCTTCGTCGAGAATCGCATGACCGCAGAAAGACACGTCTCTTGGCGTTTCCGCAGTATCCAAACCGATTCGAGATTTGAACCACTGACGGTGTTCGTCGATAAGGCTAACCAAGGCGATCGGCACTTCGAACAAGCGGCTCGCGGTGCGTGTGACCCGATCAAAACGCTCCTCGGGCTCGCTGTCTAAGAGTCCCGACGCCTGCAGTGCGCCGAGTCGTTCACGCTCGGTTTGTGGAAGAGGGGGTACTCGCATGCCGCTGATTCAACTGACTATTTCAATGCTTTATAACGTTTTAAGCAGAAATATTCTAGTTTAGTGTCTGTTTTTTTTACACTCATGCCGCTAAACTACTGAAACGCACCAGCTGACAGTGCGACACCCCAGTCAGCAGAGTTCTGCCTAACTGCGCTCTACGTATTAGTTCCGGACGTAGCAGTTCCGGACGTAGCAGTTCCGGCAGCCACGAGACGCTGACGAGAAAACACCAAATGAGCTTCGATGAGTTGGGCCTATCGCCCGACCTCGCAAGGGGAGTCGCCGACCGTGGCTATCACTCCCCAACCGCGATACAAGAACAAGCGATTCCTCTGATCCTAGACGGACGAGATCTTGTAGCAGCAGCCCAGACCGGAACCGGAAAGACAGCTGCGTTTGTTCTTCCTGTACTCCAGCGACTGGCTTTTGTAGGGCAGGCCCGCGCCCATCAAGTGCGAGCCCTTGTTCTTGTCCCTACTCGCGAGCTTGCGGAGCAGGTCAATGAGTGCGCCATTGCTTACGCGCAACATCTTACCCTCCAGTGTTCCGCTATTTTCGGCGGAGTAAAGATAGACCCCCAATTGGAGCTGATGGAAAGAGGCGTCGATCTGCTCGTGGCCACCCCGGGACGCTTGCTGGATCTTCTTCAACGTCAGGCCGTTGATTTTAGTAGTTTAGAAGTGTGGGTTCTCGATGAAGCCGATCGTATGCTTGACATGGGGTTCATACCCGATATCCGAAAAATCGCGATCTCACTGCCAAAAAATCGCCAGACGCTCATGTTCTCCGCAACCTATTCCAATGAGATTGTAGCCCTGGCGGAGCGGTACCTGGACTCGCCGGAAAGCGTCGAAGTTGCGCCTCGCAATAGCGCCACCGACCAAGTTGAACAGTTCGCCTACTCGGTCGAACGCGGCCAAAAAGCAAGTCTGCTAGTTCACCTACTACGCGAGCATCAGTGGCATCAAGCATTGGTGTTTACGCGTACGAAACATGGCGCCAATCGACTCGCGTGCCGCATTGCAAAAGAAGGATTTAAAGTGGCACCGATTCATGGCAACAAAAGCCAAAACGCCCGCCGCCGAGCGCTACAGTCTTTTCGCGATGGTGAATTACAGGTGTTGGTAGCAACGGACATCGCCGCTCGGGGGTTGGACATTGAATTTCTCCCTCACGTTGTGAATTTTGATCTACCGGAAGTACCCGAGGACTATGTGCACCGAATCGGCAGAACAGGGCGGGCCGGTGCCACTGGTCGGGCCCACACGCTAGTAAGCTCTGATGACCGAAGCCTAATGAAGGCGATAGAGCGACTTCTTGGCAGACGTTTACCACAGCTGGTGGTGCCAGGATTTGAGCCGGGACGCAACAGGCTAGCGAGTTCCTCCGATGGCGCCCATGCAGGTCCCGCGGCACGACGCACAGATAAACCAAGTAATCGTCGCTCAGCAAAGCGTCGCACCCAGCGAGTGAGTACGGCGGCACGTTTGCCTGCCCGAGCTGATTCAAACCGCTGAGAGTCCCTCAGTCCAACTGGCTAGGCTCGCTTTGGCTTAGTTCCCACGGGCTAAGTTCACTTTCGACAATTACACCCAAGCTCATTCTAGCGAGCGACCGCCGCGCAGCGCCGCCTGAGTTTTATGGTTTTGGGGAATGTGTTTTACTCTCCCGACCAATACCTCGTACGGAATAAAACAATGAAAACGCGTGCTGCAGTGGCGATTACCGCCGGTCAACCTTTAGAAATTATGAACGTCGATCTTGAGGGTCCCAAGGCCGGTGAAGTATTAGTTGAGATTAAAGCGACTGGTGTCTGCCATACGGACGCATTCACGCTGTCCGGAGATGATCCGGAGGGTGCCTTTCCAGCGATCTTAGGTCACGAGGGCGCAGGAGTGGTTCAGGAGATCGGCCCGGGGGTTAGCAGCGTAAAGCCGGGGGACCATGTCATTCCCCTCTACACCCCGGAGTGCCGGGAGTGCGATTATTGCTTGCATCCGAAAACCAATCTTTGCCAGGCAATCCGTGAAACGCAAGGTCGCGGTGTGATGCCTGACGGCTCCAGTCGCTTCTCCGTCGAAGGCAAATCCATCCTTCATTACATGGGGTGCTCTACTTTCTCTAATTACACGGTGCTGCCCGAAATCGCCTTGGCGAAAGTACGGAAAGACGCTCCATTCGAGAAGATTTGCTACATTGGTTGCGGCGTCACTACCGGGGTAGGTGCGGTGGCGTTTACGATGAACGTCGAAGCCGGGTCTACGGTGGCAGTGTTCGGTCTAGGTGGAATCGGTCTGAACGTTATCCAGGGCGCGAAGCTTGTTGGAGCAACACGAATTATTGGCGTCGACTTGAATCCGGATCGGGAAGCACTTGGTCGACAGTTCGGGATGACAGAGTTTGTGAATCCCAGCGATGTCGACGACGTCGTTGGGCACCTCGTTGAAATCACCGGTGGTGGGGTTGATTACAGCTTTGAGTGTATTGGCAATGTGAATGTCATGCGCCAAGCCTTGGAGTGCTGCCACAAAGGTTGGGGAGAGAGCTGCATCATCGGGGTTGCAGGTGCTGGTCAGGAAATCGCTACCCGTCCGTTCCAGCTGGTCACCGGCCGCAGCTGGCGGGGTACCGCTTTTGGCGGTGCTCGAGGCCGTACCGATGTGCCGAAAATTGTCGATTGGTATATGGACAATAAGATCAATATCGACGATCTGATTACTCACACCATGCCCCTCGACGACATAAACTCGGCCTTTGACCTTATGCACCGCGGCGAGAGTATCCGCTCGGTCGTTCTCTACTAGATCGGGGGCCGGGCTTATGGAGCAGCTGTCATCCACGGCGAGTTTCTCGGGGCGCCAGCTTCGCTTTAGACACCAATCAGAAGTTCTCGGATGCACGATGAACTTTTCTCTCTTTCTCCCCGAACAGGCATCAACTGATCGCGTACCGCTTTTAACTTGGTTGAGTGGTCTAACCTGCACGGACGAAAACTTTGTTCAAAAGGCATGCGCCCAACGGGCAGCAGCCGAACAGGGCGTTGCGATTCTCGCTCCGGATACGAGTCCACGGGGAGACGAGGTACCTGACGATCCAGAGGGCGCTTGGGATTTCGGCTTGGGCGCTGGTTTCTACCTCAATGCGCTGGAAGATCCATGGTCGCGCCACTACCGGATGTACGACTACATCGTGGATGAGCTTCCATTGCTCGTCGCGAGCGAAGCACCCGTATCCTTAGAGCGGCAGAGTATTTTTGGCCACTCCATGGGCGGGCATGGGGCGATTACAATCGCGCTCAAGAACCTGGACCGCTACCGCTCGGTCTCGGCAT
>JBCBZV010000211.1:0-4645 GCA_039815155.1 Pseudomonadota bacterium | reverse complement strand
CTTAAGGAAATGAAATTCCGTCCTGGAACGGAAGAGGGCTACTACCAGGTAAAGCTCAAAAATCTGGATCTCTTTCTTGAGAATGGTGACAAGGCCAAAGTCACACACCGTTTTCGTGGACGAGAGATGGCCCATCAGGAAATTGGTATGGAGTTGCTCAAGCGCGTTGAGGCAGATCTTGACGAGCTTGGTAACGTCGAGCAATTTCCGAAGATGGAAGGGCGTCAGATGACCATGGTGATCGCGCCGAAGAAACGTACGCACTAGCTACAAAAGAACTCCTTGCCGACTTTCGTGCGAGGTTTCTTAGGTAGCGTAGTGCAAACGTCGAGCAGGTATAGGAAAGGCAGATTGGATAGAAACCGCTCTCTGTGGTGACGTCCATTAACGCACTAAGAACGCGCAAATGCAGAAAACGCACAAGCGCAATAAGGTGCGAAAGACTGGCGACAGTGGCCCGTGAATGCCCTGATTGCCGATTGAAGAGCAGCAGTATCGGGTTTTCGATCGACGTCGAAACCCATCTAGTGATAGTGCAAGAACCGCTATGGCGAGAGATAAAGTCATAGATCGTGTTTGGCAACTTTACGCACTGCAGGCTCTTTACCCATCCGCGCCGCTATTGCGGCTAACGATGGGCGCCAAGCCGGTACCGAAGTTAGGTTGACCGCTGCTATCAAAGAGCAGCGAGTCTTGTTTGGAGTAGTAGAAATGCCAAAAGCAAAAATTCACAGCGGCGCAGCAAAGCGCTTTAAAAAAACAGCGGGCGGCTACAAGCGCAAGAGTGCGCATAAGAGCCACATCCTTACGAAAATGACGACAAAGCGTAAGCGCCAGTTGCGGGGGACCTCCATGGTTCACAAAAGCGACGAGGTACTTATCGACCGCATGCTGCGGACGAAGTAGTCAAAGATCTAATAGGAGAGTTTTATGCCCCGCGTTAAACGAGGTGTCGTCGCTCACCGACGTCACAAAAAGATTTTGAAGCAGGCAAAAGGCTATTACGGTGCGCGTTCGCGCGTATTCCGAGTGGCTAAGCAAGCGGTTACCAAGGCAGGCCAGTACGCCTACCGAGATCGTCGGCAACGCAAGCGTCAGTTCCGTTCCCTATGGATTACGCGAATCAATGCGCAATCTAGAGCTAACGGTTTGACCTACAGCAAGCTGATCAACGGCTTAAAACGTGCGCAGATAGGTCTTGATCGTCGCGTGCTCGCTGATCTGGCCGTACATGACAAACCTGCTTTTGCAGCGATCGTGGAGCAAGCGAAAGCGGCACTGCCCGCTTAAGCCAATCCCGCCGGTGGTCTGGCCACCGGATCGCTTGCAACACGCTAAATCCGAAAGGGGAAGGGCCTGGCTCTTCTCCTTTTTTTTGGAAAACACAATGCGCTGCAAATCGTATCGCTAGGGAGCGTCACCGCCGATTAGGTGGAATTGAAAACGGTATGGAAGACTTAGAACAACTGGCAGAACAGGCGCACGAAGCGATTTCTTCGGCATCCGATGGAAAGGTCCTCGAAGATCTTCGCGTCGAATACCTCGGTAAGAAGGGCAAGATTACCGTCTTGCTAAAAAGTCTATCCTCCTTGGAGCCCGAGCGGCGTCGAGAAGCAGGTGCACTTATCAATGGCGTTAAACAAGCGCTGCAGACGCTAATTGGGGAAAAGAAGTCAGCGCTTGAAGCGCAGGCAATTAATCAGAAACTCGCTGCCGAAAAAATCGATGTGACCCTGCCGGGCAGGGGCGCGCAGACGGGGCGCTTGCACCCGGTCACGCGCACAATAGAGCGAATCGAAGACTTCTTTGCTAGTGCTGGCTTTTCGGTCGCAGACGGGCCGGAGCTAGAGGATGACTACTACAACTTCGAAGCGCTGAATTTTCCGCCGCATCATCCGGCTCGCGCTGAGCACGATACTTTTTTTGTCGACGAAAGGACCGTGTTGCGTACGCACACTTCACCGGTTCAGGTTCGGGTGATGGAAAACAGCGAGCCACCGCTTAGGGTTATCTGCCCTGGCCGGGTCTACCGCTGCGATTCCGATCTTACCCACACTCCTATGTTTCATCAGGTCGAGGGTCTCCTGGTGGATGAAAAATCGAGCCTTGCTGACTTGAAAGGGCTGATTGAACGATTTCTCCAGGAGTTCTTCGAAGAGGAGCTCAAGATTCGCTTCCGACCGTCCTATTTTCCCTTTGTAGAACCCGGTGCTGAGGTCGACATCCAGTGCATGCAATGCACCGATGCGACTAAGCCCGGTTGTCGCGTGTGCAGCAAGACCGGATGGCTTGAGGTGATGGGTTGCGGAATGGTGCACCCACGCGTCTTTGAGATGTCGGGGATCGATCCGGAGCGCTACTCGGGTTTCGCCTTTGGTATGGGAGTGGAGCGGCTAGCGATGCTCCGCTATGGCGTCAACGATCTGCGCATGTTCTTCGAAAATGATCTGCGCTTTTTGGCCCAGTTTTAAGTGCGAAGCAGGAGACGATAGCTATGAAAATCAGCGAAGCCTGGCTGCGCGAATGGGTCGACGTTGCGGCAGACACCGATGCGCTAGCGCATCAGCTCACAATGGCAGGATTGGAGGTCGAGGCGGTAGAGACCGCGGCCGGTAGTTTTGATGGGGTTGTTGTAGGCGAAATCGTGGACGCGCAGCCTCATCCCAATGCGGATAAGTTGCAGGTGTGTAGCGTCAACGATGGGAGCAACGAGCTCTTGCAAATCGTATGCGGTGCGCCAAACGCTAGAGTTGGACTCAAAGCCCCCCTGGCTCGTGTCGGCGCTGTACTGCCGGGTGAATTCGCAATCAAAGAAGCAAAGCTTCGGGATGTGGTGTCGCAAGGCATGCTTTGTGCTGCTAGCGAGCTCGAGCTTTCGGAGGACAAGCAGGGCCTGCTGGAACTGCCGGCGGACGCGCCGGTCGGTGAATCACTTCGCGAATACCTATCGCTTGAAGACCACACTATTGAAATCGGGCTGACGCCGAATCGATCCGACTGTTTGAGCATACAGGGAATCGCAAGGGAAGCCGCGCTTGCCAACCAGGCTAGGCTTAAGCCACCGACTATCAACTCAGTTAAGGCGACAATAGACGCGGAGTTTCCGGTGGAGCTTCAGGCGGCGAAGGACTGCCCGAGATATCTTTGTCGGGTAATTGATGGAGTTGACCTCTCTCGCCCGACACCAATTTGGATGCAGGAGAAGCTGCGCCGTTGTGGACTCCGCTCTATCGATCCTGCGGTGGACATTACCAACTTCATCCTGCTGGAACTCGGTCAGCCGATGCACGCCTTCGACCTGGATAAACTTCAGGGCGGCATCGTCGTTCGCCACGCACAGCCGGGCGAAAAGATCCAGTTGCTCAATGATCAGGAAATCGAACTGCAAGCCGACAATTTGGTAATTGCCGATCAGGAGCGGGCGCTCGCACTCGCGGGCATTATGGGTGGTGATCACTCAGCGGTGAGCGAGGGCACCACGCGCTTACTCCTTGAATCGGCGTTTTTTGCTCCCGCACTGCTCAGCGGCAAAGCACGGGCCTTCGGTTTGCACACGGATTCCTCTCACCGATTTGAACGAGGAGTCGATTTTGAGTTGCAACGAAGCGCCCTAGAGAGGGCGACCCAGCTGCTGATCGAAGTTGTTGGTGGAAGCGCCGGTCCGGTCACGGAAGCCGTGGTAGCAGACGAGCTGCCAGCACCTGAACCGATTACTCTGCGTCGGCAACGTATCCCACGGTTGTTGGGAATCGAGATCGAAGATCAAGAAGTCGAGAGAATGCTCGATGGCCTGGGCGTGAACGCAGAACCGGTGGGCGAAGGTTGGCTATGCAGCGTGCCATCCTGGCGATTTGATCTGCGGATCGAAGCCGATCTGTTGGAAGAAGTAGGTCGCCTGCACGGCTATAACAATTTGCCGAGCACTCAAATCAGAGCCTCGTTGCAGATGCGCCCAGCTACGGAGTCGCGTCTCTCGCTGCGAGTCCTGCGCCGAGCCTTGCTGTCGCGCGATTATCACGAAGCCGTGACCTATAGTTTTGTGGATGAGGAAATCCAGCGTCAGCTCGATCCGGAGCTTGAGCCGGTCGCCGTGATCAATCCGATCTCACCAGAACACGCAGTCATGCGCAGCACCTTACTTGCGGGCCTGCTAAGGGCTGCGGCGTACAACGTGAAACGTCAGCAACCGCGTGTGAGGCTGTTCGAAACCGGTTTACGATTTGTACCTATGCAAGACGGCCTTCAACAGACGCAAGGCCTGGCCTTGTTGGCCACGGGAAGCACCCGGCGTGAAAGCTGGAGCGGCGAGTCTCGGAAAGCCGATTTCTTTGACCTGAAGGGTGATTTAGAGGCCTTAATGGCCGACGCCAACCTAGCGGATCCCTTACGCTTTGTTCCCTGCGAGCGAGCCGGTTTGCATCCAGGCCAGTCCGCCGCCATAGAAAGAGCCGGTGTACATTTGGGGTATATCGGAGTGTTGCATCCGAGCCTGCAAAGTAGCTTTGGTTTTGAAGAACGCGTTGTCGTCGCTGAGCTCAACCTGGACATTCTTTTGGCTGCGGCAAAGCCAAGTTTTAGACCCATTTCACGCTTTCCCGCTCTGCGACGGGACATTGCGGTCGTAGTTGATCAAAATGTAGCCGCT
>JBCBZV010000142.1:0-9792 GCA_039815155.1 Pseudomonadota bacterium | reverse complement strand
TAAAGAAGACCCGAGGCGGGAGGGTCTTGGGCAATAATCTCGCCCGCCGAGGGCAGGCTGGCGGAGGCGATAAGGTGCAGTACCGCAATCATTACGGGTATTGCACCGAAAGCGAGCGCTCGCTTTTTGTTCAAGCTCTCAGAACCTAAGCACTACGGACCCAAACTGAGTTCAGACCGATGGGGCTATTCATCTCGGCAGTCGGTGTAACACATGCCCGATGCGCCGGTTGGTACGGTGGTCCCTACAAAGCACTGGGTAACACCATCAATCGAGCCAGAATTGCGGTTCGGACAACTAGCAGGAAGAACGATTTCGTCGATACCTTGGGGAACACCCGAAGTGTTTTCGAACACGTTTAGCCGATCGGTAGTAATCGGAACCGATCCTCCCACCGGGGAATCGATCAACCCAATAACGGCTAGACCACCCTTGGTAAAACTGCCCCCATCTGCTCTTGCTTCCTCGAACACTTGAACGCTGAGCAGCCCACTGAGGACGGCGCCCGCAAACAAAGACATGGTCACACCGCTCTTACTGAACTTGCCTTTTTTGACAGCAGCGAAAAGTAGAGCCATACACAACAGCCCTAAAGCCATCGCGCTCATCGTAGGGATGGCCTCCGCAGAGGGCGCGGGGGAGTAGAACAGTTGGGCGCTACTTGGATGCGTGAAGGACAGGGCGCCGAGAGCGACAGCAACTACGCTGGATGTGTCTCGAGTCTTGAACCGATTGTATAACCGCAGCTTGTAATAGCTGGCGCTCCCGCTACTTGATTCCTGATCCATAGGGCAAACCTCATTAAGTCTTATTCGTGCACGCTAGCCGCACGAGAAAGTTAGCTTCGCGGCCCATGTCATCGAATCCGTCAGCAAATCTGTCGGCATCTCGAGCAAACGAAAACAGAGCTTCTCCCATCAGGAAAATCCCCGTAGACAGTTCTAACGCGGGCCAGATACCACGCGCGGTTTAGCCGCAAAAGGGCTCATCGTTCCCGACTCAAGCCATACCGGTCGGGTCTTCCACGCATCTTGGCTGATCAGTTGACGCCGCGTTTTGGCTCTTGAATCAAATATTTGAAAGGGGAGAAGAAGCTCGGGGGGTGTTCAGAGCGTTGGAGGGCGCGTCTCAAGATCTATCGATCGAACACTTTATTGCTACTTTTAAAAATTTTCGTGCTGACCAAACCATCAGCGATGAGCTATCAGATGCACTGCTAGTACTCAAAGCCGGCCGTGAATAATGGTCCAAAGCTACCCATTGCAGTTTGTCCATCTGCGCTGGGTCCCAACAAGCTAAGACAAGTTCTTAACGAACGGCGCCGGTTATTGACGTTTGCGCGGACAAAAAAAACCGGAGACAGCGCTCCGGTTTCTTTGAGCTTAGCAGTTTAAAACTACACGCCTGCTTCCTTAGTCGTCTTAACGATAGCTGCCGCGACCTTGTAGGGGTCTGCGTTAGATGCAGGACGACGATCTTCAAGACGGCCTTTCCAACCATCTTCAATCGTACCCACCGGGATACGTATAGATGCGCCGCGGTCAGATACGCCATAGCTGAACTCGTCAATCGACTGGGTTTCGTGCTGGCCGGTCAGACGCTGATCGTTGTCGGCGCCGTACACACTGATGTGACGCTCGATGTTCTTACCGAACTCTTCGCAAATCTTAGTGAAGGTTTCTTCCTGACCAGAATCGCGCATTGGGCCATTGGAGAAGTTAGCGTGCATACCGGAGCCGTTCCAGTCGGTATCGCCGAGAGGCTTGGGATGGTAGTCGATGGCGAGGCCATACTTTTCCGCAGTGCGCTCAAGCAAGTAGCGACCCAACCAAATTTCGTCTCCGGCACGCTTGGCGCCTTTGGCGAAGATTTGGAACTCCCACTGACCTGCGGCAACTTCGGCGTTGATGCCTTCGACGTTCAGACCGGCCTCTAGGCAGAGATCCAGATGCTCATCTACCAGATCACGGCAGTAGGCGTTCTTTGCACCGACAGAGCAATAGTAGGGTCCTTGTGGCTCAGGGTAGCCGCCAGCGGGGAAGCCGGGTGGACGGTCAGTAGCTGGATCCCAGAGGAAGTACTCCTGCTCGAAACCGAACCAAAAATCGTCATCGTCCTCGCCTTCATCAATCGTTGCACGGCCATTGGACTCGTGGGGAGAGCCGTCCGCGTTCAAGACCTCAGTCATTACCAGGTATGAATTCTTGCGATCCGGATCGGGAATGATTGCAACCGGCTTGAGCAAGCAGTCGGAATCGCTGCCGTCTGCTTGTTCCGTTGAGCTGCCGTCGAAAGACCACATGGGGCACGCCTCTAAGGACCCGTCAAAGTCTTTGCGGACCATCGTTTTGCTGCGGAGGCTTTGCGTCGGCTTGTAACCGTCGAGCCAGATGTATTCCAACTTACTTTTCATTGTGAACGTAACTCCAAAGATGCTTCTTTTTACTGTCTACAAAAGGCTCTCAAGGATTTAGAGGAGAACCGGTGCCGGAACCGGCAAACAAGCAGGTTCTATTCCAACTTTACCCCAGACAAACACGCCGCGGGGCGAAAACGGTGCACCTACTAGAGAGCAAAGGACAAATCGAAATTTCGATGAGATTTGTCATCGAACAAGAAGGCTACTTAAGTCAGAAGCCAATAACAATCCTGCACCATTTCCGACCAGCGTGGATTAATTGGGATTCAATATGCACCATATTAGTGCGTTTCGTGGTGCAGTACAGGATAATAATCCGAGCACATCTGCCAGCCGACGGACCGAAACCCGCCCGCGTGATATAGATGACTTGAGCCCATCAATAGGTTGGGTGCCTTAGATTCCCGCTTGCTGGCCAAACAATATCTTCAAGTGGTCAGCGGCACAGACCTCGTGGCAGCCTGATGTGTCTGTTCCGCACCATAATGGAGAAAAGTCATACCTCCCCTGGGACTCCGCCGCCGCCCGCAGTGGAGCCAGTGCCATCGCCGCGAGTGGGAACTCGGGGGTGGAGTCGCTCATGGGACCTAGGTCTTCCATGAGCCGATTGATCAGACCTCGTGCCGGCCTTCCTGATAAGAGATTTGTAAGCGCGGTTTTCTGGTTAGAACGGTCTAGCAGCATGCCTTTGTGCATCGGTGAGATTGAAACTTCATTGCAGCACAGGAACGCGGTACCCAATTGGACCGCCCATGCGCCCTGATCCAATAGCTGCTTTGCTCGCTCTGCCGTTGCAATACCGCCCGCCGCGACAACCGGTAAGTCGATCTCGGCCGACAGTAAATCGAGCAACTCACCCGTGCCCTTTTGGGTCGCCAGGTCCTCGGTCAGGAACATACCTCTATGACCGCCGGCCTCTATTCCCTGCGCTATAAGCACATCTGCACCGTGCCGTTCTAACCACTTCGCTTCTTGCAAGGTGGTTGCCGACGACCAAACTTGACCTCCCCAAGCTTTGATAGCTTCGACCCATTCAGCAGCGGGCAAACCGAAGTGAAAACTCACAATTGGAGGTTTGAGCGGATGCAGCAGCTCGAGAGTCTCTGCGCAGAAAGGCATGCGCCCCGGACCCGAGGGAATAGCATTAGGATCTACTCCGTACTCACGATAGTAAGGCTCAAGCAACTGACGCCAGCGTGATTCCCGCCCGGGATCTGGTTCTGGCGCGCGATGGCAGAAGAAATTGAGGTTGTAGTTTTCTATCGCGGCGTCGCTAATTTTGCCCAGCTCTTGCTCGAGCTGCTGCGGCGTTAGCATGGCACAGGGAAGGGAGCCAACGCCTCCCGCTTTAGCTATAGCAATGGTCAATTTACTATCTTGAACTCCCGCCATCGGTGCCTGAACAATTGGGATGGCACTGGGAAATCTGGGAGGGCTCATAGCTGATAGACCGAGTCGTTTAGGGACTTAGGCACGGTGATCGACCACAGCGCCACACCACCTCAGGTGTTTTCGATAAGCGTCCCAATCTAACCAGCTCTGATTCAAGCTTCTCAGCGCGGGCGGTGGTCCAGCGGACCTTTGGTTCTGACCACAGCTTTAATACTTCTATGGTGCCACTCTTTCGTATGGCTTTTACTTCTATACGCCCTATAAATCGATCACCTTCCAGGAGCGGATAAACATAGTAGCCCCATTTTCTCTTCGCGGCAGGTACGAACATCTCTACGGTATAGTCGAAACCGAAGAGGTGTTTTAATCGCTTCCGATCCCGGATAAGCGGGTCGAAGGGGTTCAGAATCCGAAGGCGACTCGTTGGCGTTGGGACATCGGTGAGCTGCTCTTCTATTCCATCTAAAGCCCAGCATTGACGCCAGGATTTATCCGCTCCCTGAATGTCGACTGGCACAAGTCGGGAGTGTTCTTCCGCCACCCACGCGCCGACTTCCGCACTGTCAACCGCATCCCAAAATCGCTGTACATCCCCGGCCGTGCCAAACACGAGCCTCTGTAATGCTGCATTACAAAGCCAGCGAATCTGGTTCTGATCAGCGATCGAACGCTGACGATGGGCCTCCGGAATGACTCGTTCGGTAAGATCATAGAACTTTGTGAAATTTATCCGGTGGGCCGTCGACAGCTCGCCGGCATACCAAAGATAGTCGAGCGCGAGCTTGTGCGGCGGGCGAGACCACATCGACTTTTGTACGCCAAGCTTGGTCGAGAAGTCCTTGGTGGAAAGCGGTCCCTCCTTACGAATTCGCTTTTTTATGCTGGTGAGGTCGACTCCTGCAGACTTCGCCCGATCCCATCCCCAGGACTGAACCTTTTTCTCAAGGCGCCGAAACTGCCGTTGCCACATTGGATAGAACTCGATGGGTATCACGGAAGCATCGTGGGTGAAGTGTTCGAATACCTGGCGCTCGTCAGCCATGTGCCGATCCAAAATCGGCTCACGGTAATTCTGATTTCGGCTCCAGAGAATATGGTGATGAGCGCGAGCAACTACCTGAATGGAATCGAGTTGCACGAAACCCAATCGTTCGATCATCTGCTTGAGATCAATCGCACCCGTTGGGGTATCGCTTAGCCCCTGCGCCGCAAGGAGCAGCCGTCGGGCGTTGCGATTGGAGATTTGCAAAGCGTTTCTGATTTTTGGGTTTTCCCAAGCTGCACCCACAGACGGCACACTAGCATCTTGAAAAGAAAGGACGATAGACGCCTAGGACCAGATGATTGCCGGAAGCGCGCGTTCGCAGGGACTAATTTTGGTTAGCAACAAGGTGAGGCAGTTTAAACGTGTTCCTGGTCTGAGACTTGAGAACTGGACCGGTTAATTACTTCGCAGCGATACCGGGGCCTGATCTTCGTTGTTTCGTGTCCGAATTAGTCCGATATCCGAGGCATCACAAGCGTTGGAGACTAGATCCTGCAGCAACGCGTCACTGTGTTCGGCCGGGACCGCGATCAATAAACCGCCGCTCGTTTGCGGGTCAAAAAGCAAAGGTCCTTGCGGCTCATTAAGGAGCTTCGCATTTTCTTTGCTATCGGCGGCGCGCAGGTTCGCTTCGTACGCGGTGCTGCGTACGCCCTTGCGCGTCGCCTCAAGGGCTCCGGGGAGCAAAGCTAAGCTAGCGAGATCAAGCTCAACTCGCAGTGTCTCCCCAAGCCAGGGTAGTAGGTGCACAAGCAAGCCAAAGCCGGTTACATCGGTCACCGCATTCACTGGATAAGCGCTAGCGAGCATAGCAGCGCGACCGTTGCTTCGCTCCATGGACGCGAGAGCACTCTCGATGTCTAGTCCGGATGCTTCTCCCTGCATATGGGCCGCAAAGAGCACGCCGGTACCCAGCGGCTTAGTCAGCAGGAGATGATCACCTGCCTGAACCTCGCGCGCCTGTCGGTTTGCGTTCTCATCGATCTCACCGCTCACGGCGAAGCCAATCTGCAGCTCCGGGCCCTGCATGCTGTGGCCGCCCGCAAGCACGCAGTCGTCTTGGCTAAAAGCTTCCAGCGCACCGCGCAGCACGGATTTCAAATCACGCCGCTGCACTTCAGCAGAGCCAAAAGGAACCGTTACCAGGGCCATGGCGTAGCGGGGTTTCGCGTTCGCGGCATGAAGATCTGATAGCGCATGGCAGGCCGCGATTTTCCCCATTCGCCAGGGGTCGTCGATCAGGGATCTCAATGCATCGATACTCTGGGCAAGAGGAGACCGAAGGGATAATACGGCTGAGTCGCCCATGAGCGCAGGATCGAGAACGTGGGCGGGGTTTTCAGATCGCAGCTCTTCCAATACAGAGCGCAACACCAGCGGTTCGACTTTCGCCCCGCAGCCACCGCAGGGCATCTGATCGCTTGCTTCCTGCTTGGAGCCGACTGGTCTGCTCGCCATAGCTGGGAGATGAGCGAACTGCTCCATAAATCGCCGATCAATCCGGTCCTTCCAGCGCCAGGCCCATGCCCCGCTGGCCACAAGCCCATTGCGCTCGGCAATAGCTTGCGCTTTACCCAGCGATAGCAACGACAAAAACCGCGTCTGCGGTCGATGCTCCTTTAGTATTCCATTGGTTAGGTAGGCGGTCAGGTTGTCGGCCAGTACGGGCCCCTGACGCACTGCATATACACCGGCTTTGGGTCTCGGGTGTCTTGTTTGTACAGCGGTATCGCCCACCGCAAACACCTCTGGGTAGGCCGGGCTCTGGAGTGTGTCCAAGATCTCCAGAAAGCCTCGCTCATCAACGGGTGCGCCACTGGCACGCAACCACGGGGCTGCCGCCGCGCCGGTACACCATAGGAGTGTACTGAAGGCATGCTGCGTACTAGCAGCGGTTTCGAATGAGGTTTTGTGAACACGCGTTACGCGCTCATTGCAGAACAACTCGACGCCTGCGTTCACTAATTCACGGGTAGCGCGCCGACGCACAGACGAGGCGTAGCCTGGGAGGACTTCCTTCGCAGCGCAATGCAGAGACAGATTCGGCGATTGTTCTTTGAATCTATGGGCCATCGCCAAAGCGAGCTCGACGCTTCCTGCACCACCGCCGACTACGGCAATTCTCTGCTTGGAATCAATTCCCTGGGTGAGCAGCGTTTGCCAGCGGCTCCAAAGGGATGAAACCGGTTTCACCGGTACAGCGTGTTCGCGTGCCCCAGGTACGCTGTCCATTTCCGGTTGGGAGCCAATGTCGAAAGAGACAAGGTCATAGTAAATACGACCGCGATCTGCGCACTTAAGGCTGCGATTCGCCGGATCGAATCCGAGGACTCGGTCCTTCAGAAAGCGCACGCCAGCCCATTGACATAAGCGCGAAAGATCAATGTGCGTGTCTTCAAAGCGATAGTGCCCGGCAAGAAGGCCGGGGAGCATCCCAGAGTAGGGCGTTAGCGGATCCGGCGAAAGGAGCGATATACGAATGCCTGGTATCGGGCGCATCGCCAAACGGCGAAGGGCGATTACGTGCGCGTGGCCTCCCCCCACCAGGATTAGATCTTTGCTTATCGAATCGCCGTTCAATTTTTTAGCTTGGTCCAAACCGCGGCGCTTTCTTTTGCGAAATCTTTCTGTACAGAACTCTCCGTCATTGGGAAGCCGAGGTTGAAACGAAGTCTCTGACCTGCTCACGGGTACCCATGCACAGTCGCTGCCCCTGCCTTTTTTCGAGTTGGTAGCGGTACATGGGGTCGTAGTATTCCACTAACAAGCGGCGAATCCAGGTCCGATGTTTTTCAAGGGTGCGATCCATTTGCTGGGAGCGGAAGGCGTGATCCAGGCCCCCCAAAATCTCCGCGTAGCGCTCAAGGCCGAGGCGCTTTCTCGTTCGCGCGAGATCGTCTCGCAGCCGCTTCCAATGCAGACTCAGGCCCTCATCACCGTAGGCCTCGCGGTATCTTTGGCCCAAGTCTTGAATGTAGTCCTCCAGAACTATCTGAACGCGTTCCTCTATCGGATAGTCCAAAACCAAAAGCGGTGCGGACTGCATCCGCTTTCGTAAGCCCTCCGGCAAATTGAGCCGGCCAATCAATCTGCCTTCGTCTTCTAGGATTACTGGGCCAGAACGCCGAGATAGCTTTAAAAGGGAAACCGCTAGTTGGTTTTCGAAATCTATCTGTGACGGTTGCGCCTGAAGCAAGCTACCGAAGGCGCTTCCTCGATGTTTCGCTAGCCCCTCAAGATCAATGGAACGATGTAGCTGGTTTATCAGCCGCGTCTTACCGGATCCGGTTGCGCCGGACACAATCCAATATTCGTCTTTTGAGAATCGCTCTTCTAGAACCTGCAAAAGGTGCTGTCGAAGCGCTTTGTAGCCGCCGAGAATCCGCGGGTAGGGGCAACCGGCTTCGCCCAACCAGCGCTGGACAATTTCTGAGCGCATACCGCCACGAAAGCAGTACAGGTAACCGTCGGGGTGACGCTCAGCAAAGCTACGCCAAGCTTCGAGCCGCTCTGCGCGAACGCTTCCGCTTACAAGCTCATGGCCAAGAGCGATTGCTGCGTCTTGCCCCTGCTGCTTGTAACAGGTTCCCACGGCTGCCCGTTCATCATCGCTCATCAATGGTAAGTTGTGTGCTCCCGGTATGGCGCCCTTTGTAAACTCAATGGGTGCGCGCGTATCGATCAGCGGAGTATCCTCTAGAAAGATTCGATCGAAGTCCTGAGCATCCGCGCGCATTGGGGTAAATCTAGGCCGTGTCTGGCCCGCCGAACAGGCCAATCAGCCTTTCAAATAGATTGCTGATTGCTGGGGCCATTAGCGCGAAATCTGCATCAAGTTTGGCTAGCGGGTCCTCTTCGAAAAGCTCGTCGTTCTCTTTGACCAGCGCATCCGCAAACCGCATTCGACGCAGCGCAAGGTCTTCTCCTAGAACAAACTGCAGCTGCTCTTTCCATTCAACCGCTACTCGGATGGGTTGCATGCCGCCGCGCAGATGCTGCAACACTTCCTCACTGCGAAGGTCGATGCCCTTGCAGCGAACCAGCGCAGCCTGCTCACCGATCTCCTGTAATTCACATTCATCGCGTAGCTGAAAGTCATCTGGAAGCGTGGCATTCATCAGCCAGCCATTAATCGCGGCAGAGGGCGCATTGGTGGACTGGGCGGGCAACACGGGAAAAGTACCGATACACTCACGCAACAAGTTGAGCGCTTCTTCTGCCTTATTGGCACTAACAGAGTCCACAAAGACCCAGCGGCGCTCTTTGTCCAGCAGAAGACGAAGCTCTGAGTGGCGACTAAACGCCCGGGGCAAAGAGTCGATAACAATCTCCTCCTTCAGGGAAAGCTTCTCCTTCCGGTAGACCTTTCGGCCCTGCTTCTCCTCAATCCCCTTAACCCTTTCTTCCAGGAGCTCACGCACAACCGAAGCTGGCAGAATCTTTTCTTCGCGACGCAGTCGGAGCAAGCCATAGCCATCGGCCATGTGTAAGAGCGACTCGGTATCTGTGCCAAGCGCTGGTACCCAACCTAAGGTTTGCGCCTGAGTAGGCCGGCAGGCTTGAAACGTGCGCGCCTGGAGAGCCTCTTCGATTTGCTCAGCGCTAACTTCGAGGCCGCGGGTCATTCGGTAAGCCCGCAGATTTTTAAACCACATATGCCGTCCCAAGTTGGAGGCGGCACATCATACACAAGGCGCTTCGCGTTACCAGATCCTCCAGTGCACCGATGTGTGTCCCAGTGCTTGCTGTAAATCTGCGACATCCCTAGTATTTCGGTCCCACACCTGTTTGCGAGTCTCATCCCCATGCAGTACCTCCACACCATGGTCCGCGTCAGTAATCTGGAAGACTCTTTGGACTTCTACTGTAAAAAGTTAGGCCTGATTGAGGTCAATCGGTTCGATAGCGAGCAAGGCCGCTTTACACTGGTGTTTCT
>JBCBZV010000029.1:0-37217 GCA_039815155.1 Pseudomonadota bacterium | reverse complement strand
ACTGGCTAATTTGATCTCCGCTTCGCGGAGCATGTGGATGATTTGCTCCGGCTTGAATCGCTTCCTCGCCATGATTGATGACTCCTGTTGCTAGTAGAAATAGTCTCTAACTAGCTGGGGTCGATCTAGGGGGGCAGGTCAGTGTTGGGTATCTTAATGTTGGGCCACTCGCCATTGATGAGTTGGATCGCCGCAACATGACTGCTCTTGGCGATGTCGAGTGCGATGGTAACTCGGTCTTTGGTACTCTTTTGATCGTTGGTCATTATCGGTTCCTCTGGTTGTGTAGCAATAACCATCAAAACCGGTAAGGGCCAACTCTTAAAGGCCTAACTCAGCAGGTACTACGGGGAAACGTAGAACACCCTAAAAAGGGTTTCCCCGCATTGTCCTCGTTTTTGAGCGAACGTTGCTGAATCTTGCCTTTTGAGCAGTCGGGACACTTGTCACCGACGCCGACGGCCGCGTTTGTAGTCGCTTTCTTGGCTATGCCGTTCGCGATTGATCGGTCGGAGCCTGGCTTGCCTCGAACATCGGGTCGCGTCACTTTGCACCCGTTCTTAAACTCACTGCAGCCCCAGAATGCACCTTTCGATCCTGAACGCTTCATCAACCGCCCACTGCACTCGTTGTCCGGACAGGGGTATACCGCCGATTTCTTCGCCGTCTTCCGTGTACTGCCCTGCCCCGCTCTGCTCTGCCCTACTTTAGTGCGCTTTCCTTTACTGCCGGCCTTACCCACTGTCTGTGTTGCGAGGTTGATTGATGGCAACGACTGCTGCTTTCCCACTTCCGTGAGCGTGGACACCTTGCCCACAATCTCCACCATGAACTTCGACAGATCACCGCGCCCTCCGGCGATGTCACTGAGCGCTTTTTCCCACTGCGCGGTCATGTCCGGTCGTGTGACTTCAAGCGGTAACGTATCGATTAGCTGAAACCCAAGCGGCGTTGCATGGATGACCTGGCTCTTGCCGCGCCCTTCCCGAAGCAGATAGCCGCGCCGAAACAGTGTGTCGATGATCCCGGCCTGCGTCGCCGGCGTTCCCAGACCATCGGTATCTTTGAGGATCGCTTTGATGTCCGGATCGCTCACAAACCGCGCGATACCGGTCATGGCATCGAGCAGCATCGCCTCAGTAAACGCCTTCGGCGGTGAAGTCTGTTTGTCTTCGATGTGTACATCAATGCAGCACACCTTTTCTCCTTCAGAAAGAGCGGTCAGCTGCGGATCCGCCTGATCGGCACTATCGGCCTTTTTTGTTTTAGAGGGCTTACCCAGGACATTCTCATACTGCGTCCAGCCTGGGTCTAATTCGACGCGGCCCCTGGCGATAAAACGCTGAGTGCCGATCTCGGCCACCACATCGGTTTGCTCGTAGCGTCGGTCCTGGCTGAACTGCAGGATATAACGGTGGGCGATTAGCTCATACAGCCAACGTTCATCGGCCGTTAGCCGATCCAGCGGCGTCCACTTTGTGGTCGGAATGATCGCGTAATGCACGGTGACTTTCTTGTCGTTCCAGCACTTGCCGATTTGAATCAGGTCGGCGGCCTCAAGCATGCCAAACATCGCATGGTCTTCACCGACCGACTGGACGATGGCATCGCGAACTTCCACGGCGTCCTGCCATTGATCACGGGGCAGATACCGGCAATCGGAGCGCGGGTAAGTAATGATCTGATGTTTTTCGTAGAGCGCCTGCGCGACGTCCAGGGTTTTACGGGCCGTGAACCCTCGTCCCTTATTGGCCGCCTTTTGCAGCTCTGGCAGTGAAAACGGTAGGGGCGGCGCTTGTCGCTTTTCGGCCTTGTCGACAGATACGATAGAGCCCGATTGGTCTTTGATGGTTTGCGCGACGGTCTCTACGAGCTCGCGCTTGAGTATCCGACCGTCCGAGTCGCGATGCTCACTATGTTCATCACCTGGCCACCACGTAGCCCGAAAGGTTCCGGACTCGGCTTTCAAGTTAGCGGTCAGCTGGTAGAACGGCGTGCTTTGAAACGCCTCGATTTCCCGATCCCGGCGAACAACCAGGCCGAGAACAGGCGTTTGGACTCGGCCTACACTCAGCACACCGTCGTAGCCCGTTGCGCGACCTTTGACGGTATACAACCTCGTCAGATTGAGACCGTACAACCAATCGGCACGGCCGCGGCCGAGGGCCGCATCCCTCACACCGGTGTGATCAGCGTTGTCGCTCATCTTCTTGATGGCGCGGCGAACGCCCGCGCCGTTCATGTCGGAAATCAGCACACGCTTTATCGGAACTTTGACCCCGATACGCTCCAGCACTTCATCGACCAGCAACTGCCCTTCCCGATCCGGATCGCCTGCATGGACGATCAAGGTCGCGTCTTTGGCGAACCGCGCAATCGTGTCGTACAGCTCCTTCTTCTTGTTATCAAGTTTGACCCGCCAGTGCACGGGCACGATGGGCAGATCGTCCTCGGACCAGCGCTTGTAGCTTTTTTAGTAATCTTCCGGCGGGAACTGAGTCAGGAGGTGCCCGGCGCACCAGACCACCGCATTTGCCTCACCCGAGACGATGTAGTTTTTATGGCGTTGCTGAGGACCCGGCAAGACCGCGGCGATCGCGCGGCCGAGGGAGGGTTTTTCAGCAACGAAGACGCGCATATAGACGAAGACTTCTGATTAGCCCTGGGTTGTGTTTTTCACAAAGCAGATCGACGTGGGATCGGTTGATTAGAAATTCTCAGGCAAGACGCCACCGTTCAAAGCCTGATCGAGCGCCAAGGTAAAAAAGTCGATGATTTCATTCTGGCCTGCATTGTCCATCACCTTAATTCGCATATCCGTCAAAAGCATCGTATTCTCATCTCCAGAGAATTTCGCAATCGTCAGCTGCCCCATGCGCGTCGATTCGTACCCATTAGCACCACTCGGCTCGCCGCCAGAGTAGAAAGTGATGCTACCGTCCTCACTAGCCGTCGCAACATCACTGGCTCCTGGCGCGGCGGGCACGGCACACACCATGCCGCGCGCGCGACACCCGGATTCCTTTTCGGACTGTACGCGCTCGACCCACTCCACCGCGTAGTCCGGCGGGCTGTCGCCGCAGTCTGTCAGTGACAGTGCCAACCCGAATAGTCCAAAACAGGCCATTCCTCGATGCTTACTTTCGCTCATATCCCCATCACCCGCTTAGCGCGTTTGGTCATTAATTCGCGTTTCGCGTCCTCTCACGAGCGGAGCTATAATCAAGGGCGAACTCCGCGATTCGAGGACTGCGCTATGAATCGTCAATCTTTCTTGCTTCGAACGGCCCGTGGCACGCTCGACCTGTTAGTACGTCTCGTGAAAGGCGTGTTTGCTGTATTTCTATCACTACTGGGCTTCATGCTCAGCGCCACCACTCATGCTCAAAATTATTCTTCTCCTGAAGATGACCCTGATTACAAAACGCCGTTGGAGCGTGAAATTTTGATCGAGGAAACAGAAGGCTTCATTTGATAAATCAAGCTTCACCTTTTGTCACCACAGCGCTTCCTACCTTGCCAAGCGCTGCACCGCCAACTGCACCTGGAGCAGCGGCTTTTCCACCGAACCCTTCAACACCTGAAGCGAGTCGCCCAGTATTAATTCCTATCCAGCCCAAACCGCTCAGGTACATCACAGGAAACACTATGTATAGAAAACGCTGCATCCAGATAATCAACCCGCTCTGAACTGGACTGGCCGCGGCCTCAAAGATCCCTAACCGAGCCCCTGTCGTCATCATGGTCATCAAGTTGTTATCGATCCAATAAGCGACGGCCCACAGCATCGACATAAAGTGGATCCCGAAGTAAATGATGGTCAGCGTTAGGAGTGTTGACGCTTTAAAACTGCTGAACACCAAGAGCAACGGCAGAATGATGATAAAAATCATCAGCGCCAGCGCCTGAAACATCGAGACCCCCTGGCGGATCATGTACGCCTCACCCAGCGCCTCTGGTGCTTTTGCCGCTGCACCGACGACGGCCGATGTCGTTCGGGCCACATCACCAACGAAGTGCATGCCCATGTTGATCGCGCCGTTCAGACTGATTGCCTCGCCTCGATCCCAAAGCCGCTGCGCGTTATCAATCGAGTTTTGCTGATAGCCGACCGACAAAGGCGCGTCCACATTCATACGCTCCCGCGCTCGGTTTATCGCCAGATACTTCCGAAGAAACACGTCCTCGCGCTCTGTACGCGTCAGGGATGTTGTGGTCGACTCACTGACTAGGTTCCCGGTGCCGTACACCATATCGTTCAGTAGGTCAGGGTCGATGGAATCGAGGACTTTCTGACGCAGCCCCTTACTGCTGTCCGCCCACCATTCAGTGCACAGTGGATGGCCTCCGCTGACCGCGTCAGCATCAAAGCCCGCATCCCGAGTGGGCGAGAACGGAAACAACGATTGAGGGTTCTGCGCGTAATAGCGGTTGTAATACCCTGACGTCGCCAGGAAATACTCCGATCCGAGCCAGTTCGTGTCTTCCAGCTGCGCAGGCGTCAGCGCACTGGTGTCGGAGCGCATCAGCCGCGATTTCGAACGCCGGTAGCAGTCGTCGGTGAACTCTTTAATTTCCTCGCTGAGATTTGGATCCTCAATCCCGTCGTTCGCCAACCGATATTCGACGGACGCCAGATCCGGCGCGCAGGGGATGGCCGCAATCGATGCGGCCGTAAATCCCTTACTCTGTACGTGTGCCAACGCCCACCAAATGGGAATGCCGCCCGTCTGACCACTAATGGTTGCGAGCGTCCGATCATAGGTTGTGTCGGTATCGTTTCCATCGACCGTCACCGAGCTCGTTCCGCATTCCAGAGCCGGTTTCACATAGTCCATCTCCGTCAACTCGACATCGAGTACCGGTATGGCTGCAAAGATCATCACCGCGAACATCATGTAGAGATCGACTTCGTTCTTTTTGAGCGATTGCTTGCCGGCTGAGCCTTCGTCTTCCCCGGCGCGATGGGAGGAAGCGATATTGGCGACCACCGTTGCAATCAGAGGTATGAACACAATCCCCGTATCGACGAGCACGGCCCAAATGCCCTGATAAATGATCCAACCAAACAGGGTCGTTACAAATTCCAGATAACTCGATACGCCCACGCTAAAGCCCTCCCGTTATCCGTGCTCAGAACCGCAAGAAGCTCACGACGATCACGAGTTCCATCACGACAACCAATCCCATGACCTGGCCGCGCTGACTGAGCCAGCGAGCGTGTCGCACCGATCGCTCGGCAGGACCGTACTTGCGGAGCAACCAGTGACCAATCCGCTCCCAGTACAGCCATGCCAAAACCCAGAGCCCCCAGCGTACGAGAGCGATCGCCCACCGGTACGGACGGACCTTGCTTGCGGCATTGGCCATCCCCTCCCCCGCAGCATCGGCATCGACACCGGATATCCACAGCAAACACATAACTCCAAACACAATGGCGTTGAGCGATAAGAGTTTCAGGAGGACTTGCAGACTTGAGTTGCTGACAGGCCGACTCATGGATCTTGTGTCGCTCCCTCGGCAAACGTGGACTCAAGGACGGACTCAACGATCGGCGTGCTGGATCGCAGTCGATCGCGCGCTAACAGTTGCATTGTTGTGTTCGAGGTGATCCGCTGGCGTACGTCCATTTCGAACAGGATGTTTTCGATCTCCTGCTCCAGCTCATCGACGTAGGGCCGGATCTGCTCCTGGGCGATTTCGAGGTTGGCCAGATTGGGTTCTTTAAGACCCGCCAACATGGCGCGGCGCGCGATCATCGCCCGTTCCATCGTCAGCGCCAGGGCCATTTCGCCGGCAAGGCGGTTAATCAGCATTACCTGCTCGTGCTCCCCCTCCTCCCGAATCGCCTCAATCACCCGGCGCGTGATCCGCATGCCCGGGCCCCCGGAGACAAGATCCAGGTCGGTCATCGAAGGCGCACTCGTGCCGGACACCAAGGCATCGATCTCCAGCGCAATCCGTTCCTGCTCGACGGAGACTTGATGGGTGAGTCCCATACCGGCCTTGGCTTCGACCTTGTCGCAGCCCTCGCAGGTTCGCACGCGTTTTTCCCCAACAACCGCGACCATCCAATCGGAAAAAGCCTGCGGGTGACCCCACTGCTCACAAATCGCCGCGCCCGCACAGCTGGCGGTTGTACTCGACGTACTGGCAGGATTACGTTTGAGCACCATGTTGTAACCGGCCTTCGCGGTGTCATCGACGAGAGCGATCGGCGGTTGGCCCCGTCCTCCCCGCAACGCGCCTTCCACCCAGATCACGCCAGCATCTCGTCCAGCCGCATCGGACGTCACACTGGTTTCAATAATCTCCGCACCCGACGTTGATTGACTTGCCCAGAACCCGCCACGGGAAACATCCTCCCACGCAGTACCGCTGATCACGTCTCCCAGGCGATCAGAAATGTCCTCGCAGGAGGCCTGCGCGATGTGAAACTCCTCGCCGGCCTGGAGAACGCCGTTCTGCAACAGGTCGTACAGGGCCGGATTCACCCGTTGGATGACCAGCGCCGGGAGGGATGCGACCGCTCCGGTAGCCGCATTAATGACGTTTCCCATGAGATCGGAAAACGCCCCTTTGACCCCTTGCAGCTGTTCCTCCACCGAAAGCCGAATATCAAAATTGCCGCACATCAGATCGGTGTTCCAGCCAACCGAACCGCCCAGGACAATGGTCGTATCCCGATTGCTCGCAGAGCGGGTAAACGGCTCTCCGCCGCCCAGTAAGTAGTAGAACTCATCGTCGGCCGAGGCGGCAGAGTTCAAAAGAGTGCCCAGGAGCACGACTGCCGGAAGTACAGAAATTATCGAAAGTACCGGACATGCCGAAATCGCTCTTTTTGGTTTTTTCATGGTGTTACCCCGAGTGAAAAATGAGCGTCGTTCCCGCTCGCTCACAGCAGGCGTAACGACGCCATAACTGCCATGCATTGCCGCGTGATTGATTGAGGCGACCGCTGTAAGGGTCGGTCAGGCGCGTCGTGTCATCGATGTCCGGCAGGCGTCGACAACCCATGCGGTTCGGTGTCAGTTGCTGCCAGGAAAACGCCGAAGACCGACTCGGAGGCCAGTAGCCTGAACGGCCGCCGCCACTGGGCAGGCGACGGGCCACATGGATACCGGGGTCTTGAGTGATACTCACCGCTCTTACGGCGCTCACCAGAGAGGCCTTGTAGTCGTGGTTCTGAGACACAAACCCGATTCGCGGATACAGACCGGCAAACCAAGACCTGTCCACTCGGACCCCGCTTGCGATATAGCGAAGCGTCCATGGGGTTTCCAGCAGCGGATCTCGCCAGAAGGGATCGGCAGAGCTGATGAAGTGCGGCGAATAGGGGGTGGAATTCGGGTTGCAGAATGTCCTGCTTGTACTCGATGCCCGCTCATAAATCGCATTGGACGGGCTGCCGATCATCTCCGCATTCTTAAACTTAAGGACCTGTTCGCGCAGATTAGAGCCGCCCTCATCGCTGGCGCCGCCGTCCTGGGCAAACGAGGTCGGCTGGGCCATCGCATTGGTCACCGACCAGGGCCCCCGACCGAGGCTCGGATAGCTTGTCACGACGTACTCTGGTATTCGGTGGCGGTACTTCACTGTGGTTTCGATGGAGCAGCCATCCAAAATCGTGCAGGTCATCCAAATACACATTCCGGCGACCTTCCAATCCAAACAACCCACATCTCCGCCGGCCGCGAGGATCTCCGCCGTCGACGTCGTCGCATCGTCCGCGACCACTGGCTGAGGCGGGGAACACACCCAACAGAGCACAATCACAGTGGCCCAGGCGGTCCGCAAACCACGGCGGTTTGCGGCGTCAGTTAGCATGCTGTCGATGCCTCGCGATGGCATCCAAAGCGCTGCTCACATCGTCGCCGCCGTACACGACAAACTCTCGATCCACCAGAACAGCTGGTAGCCGCTCGATACCGATCATCCATGCCATGACCCTGGCTTCGCTGTTCGTGCGTATCCGGGAGATCAGAGCTTTCCCTTGCGGTGACTGGATCTGGGCAAGTGCCATTTTGCGGGCCGCGGCCTCGGAGCCTGGATAGGGAAACGTCAGTTTTTTGAGGGTCGGGTCGTTCAAGCGCAGCACGAAATGCTGATCCGCTCGTTCGATGGACCGCAGGGCCGGCGCCCCTTCGGCCGTGAACACCCAGATTTCCGATGCAGCGACCGACCGGGACGCTAGCAACGGCAACACCGCGGCGACCGCAATGAACCAGGGGGCATATACCTTATTCACATGCAATCCCCCTGGCGACGTCGATCTCATGCGCGATCTGTATCGCTGCCTCTATCTCGCTGATACTGCGCTCGCGCATGATTTCCGAACGGCGAGCCTTTTCGTGTTTTTCGGTTTGCGCCAGAGCCAGCATTAAGGACGGCGGTACAGTGCGAAAGAGCGTTTCCAGCGCCTCACTCATCACCACACCTTCGGTGTACTGACCGGCCGACTTACTGGCTGAAAGCAACATCTCCCGTTGCGCATCGTCCACCTTGCGGAATCGGGCGATGGCCTCTATCTCTTCCTTTGGCATCACCAAACACAGCCACCACTCGACCATATTGAGCATTTTTTTTGCCGCGTCCGGGTAGTCCTCCATGTTCTGGGTGGCCGACCACAGCCAAGCCCCGAGCTTTCGCCACATCTTCACAATCTTGACCAGGAACGGCGCGAGCAAAGGATTGGTGGTAATGATGTGCGCCTCATCAATAGTGACCACGATCTCCCGCGATCCGAATTGCTCGCGCTCCGCGACGTTGTTGATCATGTTGAGACAGGACACAACGCTGATCGCAAGGTGTGCCTCATAGCCCTCACGAGCAAAGGTCGCTAGGTCAATGATCGTGACATCCGCCTCTTCCCACGCCTGCCCGGGTTGATTGAACACCTCGCCCGTAAACCCTTCGCAGAACAAACCCACCGCATCGCCCATCTCCTGCACTCGACGCCGCACATCCACGTCGAAGTCCTCACTCTTGGAGAGCGCATAGAAGGCATTGCGCACGTCTTCCGTCTGACACACGCGTTGGTCTTGAGAAGCTGTCTGCGCGGCCAGGATGATCGCCTCCTGTATGCGCTTGCGGTCTGATCGGGTCAGGCGCGCCGCCTCGCGCTCCTCTCCACCCGAGATCATCAATGTGGCGACGATCTCCATCTCGCCGAGCACGTCGCGACCTTCTGCATCGTCCAGATCGTCATCATCGTCCGCTGGGTACACGCTGCCGTAGGCGCGCTCGTCTAAAACCAGGTGCGCATCGGCGTAGGGTGATAACGACACGTTCGAGCCCGGCCTCAGCGACACTCGATTCACCGTCAGACCGTTGCCGCGAAAGTAATCTCCGAGCAGACCAAAACTGTTACCCGCCTCGATCACGAACAGACGCGGCCGATGAACGGCCATCGTGTGTGCGAGCATGGACACCAGCGTCGCCGACTTGCCCGCCCCCGTCGGACCGAGAATCAGCATGTGTGCGTTTTTCTGCCGATCCGCCGAGTTCAGCGGGTCGAAGAACATCGGCTCACCGCCGCGATTGAACATCGTGATGCCCGGATTCCCGGTCCCCCGGCTGCGTCCAAAGAAGCAGCTCAGGTTCGCAATGTGCTGGACGACGGTAATCTGTGCCCCCCGCCAGCCTTCTCGCTCGTCCAGCTGCGCGTCATACGCCATCGGCAGATTGCGTATCACCGAATCGACCGCGGTGAAATCGTCCTTCGGCGCAATGGCCCGAAAACCGTAGTTCAACAGTCGGGATCGGGCCGCATTCGTGCGCTCATCCAGTTCTCGCGCGCTGCTTCCCCGCACATAGACGGCGTACTGGGCCCGGTACATCTTGTGCCGCGCTGCGAGGACTTCCCGGGCCCTATCGCAGTCCTTCTGCACTTGCGTCGATTCGCTGTTGTTGCCGATCGCGGATTTTTCGATCTCATCAATGTGCGCTTCCAGCGTGTCCTGGGGTATCACGACGATGGTTGACACAAACACACTGCCCGGCGGCAGCACGTCCATCATTGTATTGGTGGCATCCCCACGCGTGGTCTCGCCGGTCACATGACCGACGGAGGGCCGCCGGCGTATCCCGTCAATCGATAAGCAGCGCAGCGCCCCGTCACCAAACCACCAACAATTGTTATCCTGATCAGAGCGCGGATGGCTATAGAACAAGCTCTCAGCAAATTGATCGCCGTAGGGCAACGAATCCTCCTGTTGTTCCGTGCTGGCAAAAAACTCATCGATGGAACCGCCGAAGAGATCAGTCGTTGGGTTAAAAAACCGCAGCAGCCAATTGTGAAATGCATGCCCATCCAAACGCTCAAGACGGGCCCCGGTCGGTAGGATCGCGTGGCTGAATTTCTCAATCACTTCGTTAAGGTCTGCCAGCGCCATCACCCGATCCACCGAGCCGTCGGCGTTGCGGCGTTCTTTCGCTGATGCTTTTCTGGCCTTGCCTTTCATGGGCGTGCCTTTCTTGGCCGCGCCTTGCTTAACCGCGCTCCTGCGATCCGTCGGCACACGTCGGTAGATCACCAGATAATTGCGAAGCCGTGATCCGCCCCAGGGCGTTTGAGTAACGGTGCGATCTTCGAACAACCCTCCTTCGCGAGTAATTCCGGCGTAGTGCCGGGCCATCATGTCCAGGTAGGCCTGCGTATATTGAGTACCCCTGGCTTCACGGCTGCAGTAGTCGCGAATGACCTGCATGCGCTCCATAATCGTCGCTTCGTTGAAGGTGTAGGTTTGAATCACCCAAGGATGCTGATCGTATTCGTCGAACGAATCCTGCAAGGCATCGGTGAGCGTATCGCGCACGGACGCGAGGTGATCCTGCATGCGCCCCGCCGTGCCGATGGGCGTGACTTCAAATACGGCGCCGACCGAGCAACCGTCTTCCAGGAGGATGGCCTGGTCCTCTTCCAGGTACTCCACCCAGGGCAGGAAATCGATGAAGGAGCGCTGACGCTTGTACAGTAAACGTCTTTCAGCTTTCGGCAGCGGCTGCTTGCTTGGGCCTTCGGAGGCGTCGCGCAGCTCTGCCTTCGACCAAGCCTTGATCGGCGTGCGCGCGTTCATGGTGTGCTGCCCTCTTGTGTATTTCGGGTAGCTCGGGTCGTTTGAGGAGCAGGGTTTGAGACGGGAATAGGCGTATCCAGCAGCGCCTCACCCGGCAAGCGGTACTCGACCCGTTCATACAATGGGATCACACTCGAATAACCGGGAATCGGCGCTCGGGACCGCGTCGCCAAATGTGGATAGACATAGATCTCGATGTCCGGATTGGGCAACCGCGGAAACAGGCTCTCCAGCTCGTTAGTGGCCGATCTCGTGTACGCTCGGTAATCGAAGGGCTGTGAAGCGGACGGCCTATCAAGATCACGCAGCGCATCTGCCTCGGCATCGTTGAGGACTTCTACACAGTCTTCTATGGAAAACTGCTTCGCGAGCCTGAGCGCCTCGCAAGCCCGGCGCGCGTAGGCGATGCCGCTACCGCTACTGGATTGATCGCTGAGCGCTTCTCGATAGATGTCGATCATCTGCCGATCGCCTGCGGGCAGAAAGGTCGCGTTCGTGCTGCACCCGGCCGTCAGCACAGCAACCGCCAATGCGAATGCCCTCCACGGCACGTCCAAAGATTTAATCCAGCGCACGGTAGCCTCCTGTCAACAATGCCGCGTGATTCGTCTTGCGCCCGTTCGGGTCGTAGTCAATTTCGATCTGTTCCGTAATGTGCATGCTGACGTCCGCGCCGGGCGGGACGTACACCGCATCAAACTGCTGTGCCTGACGCTCATCGAGCCAGCGAGCCACTTCGTTCGCGCTGTCGGCGATCGAGCGCCCAAGGACAAACTGACCGGTATCGCCGTCCACAAAGGTGGCCACGCCCGCGCCGCCTCCGCCGACCGACGTGACCTGCGTGGTCTGACTGGCGGCCGCCGCTTCCGCCGCCGCCTGGACCGACACGACACCGATGCGTTGAGAGAGGTATTGGAATGCGTTGCTGATGCGCTCGCCGAGAACACAGGGATTCCCAAAGCGGTCAGACAGCTCACCGATCTTGATGTCACGAACCTGCGCCGTGCCCTCGTAAATGTCCGGCGCCTTCGGTACGGTCCGAATCGTGCCGTCCTCAAACACAAAGGTCAGCGAGAAAAGATCGCCGCGCACGCAGCCCAGGGTCCAATCGCCCACCGCCTTACCACTGGCGATCGCATAGGAAACTTCGGGCAACTCGATGCCATTGGCCATCAAGTTATCCTGACCGATGATGACCTTGAAGCTGTAGGGGTCCGTGACCTGGCCGCCGAGCGGCACGCGGCCCACCAAGGCGGTCATCGCCGTGGAACTCACCAGTGTGGCGTTACGAGGAATCGTGAAATAGGGAACAAAAGCCTCATCACTGGCGCGACGACCGGTTAAGTCACGACGCCCAATGCGATCACTTAAGGAATCCCGAGCACCGTCCAACGACGCCAGGAATCCGCCATCATCATCGAAACCATCCGCTGCGGTGTTCGCACTACCCAGCGGATGAACCCAGGTGATACCCGCCACATCCGGATTGTCCAACGTGAACATGGACGGCTCGGTACGGCCCTCCTCCGCGCGTCTCAGGCGTGTTTCCGCATCCTCAAGGCGTCGAATCATCTGCTGGTACTGTGCTTCAGCATCCCGGCGTACTTTGGCACTGGCTTCATTGACGCGTGATTCCATGCGACGTCCAATTGTCTGCTCCATGCCCTTCAGCTGGGCGTTGTCATCCCGTAAGGCCCGGTTGTCGGAGATGAGCTCCGCCTGCTCCGTGCGCAACTCCCGCACCTGACCGATCAGAGTCGCCACCACGTCCTGCGGCGTATCGGCCTCAATCGCCAATCCTTCGAGCGCTTCCGCACTGATCGGGGCGCCGCCGCCAACGGACACGGCTTTCTCTTCAACCGGCGCTCCGTCGCCGCAGCTTTTGAGGGAGATCAGCACGACAATCAGCAGTAAGGTGGCCGCACCGTACTGAACCCATTTATTAGCCCCCATGGCTACCGCCCTCCTCTGCCATGGCGCGGATGCCGGACACATCAAGCCGCCCTAAGGTTCGGCGTATCGGCTTATCCGTCACGATAAACAGTGTGGTTTGGTTGCCTTCCTGATCCCGCGGCGCCACTTCGCGATGGAAGAACGCACTCGCCACAAAATGCGGCGCGACCCCGGAGCGCTGCGCATTCATAGTGTGTTGAACACGGCGGTTATCGAGAATAACGGGATGGCTGTGTTTGTTCGTCACGATGAAGGCTGTGACGTACAGACCGCTCGCCGACCAGGCTTTGTGAGGCTGGATCAGCAGGCCTCGATGGCGTCCCTGATCGTACATCGCGGTGTAGTTGCCCGTAATGCCCACCGGCACCGGGCGGATACCGCTCACCGCACTGACCAGTCGTTTCGGGGAATACAAATCCTGAGCGGCATAACGAATCAGTTCGAACAAGGTCGCCGGCCCACGCTCGTCCGCCGCGCCCGAAAGCGGATAGGAATTCTGGGCGCCCTTCGCCTCTGCCTGACTGAGACGTTTATCGGCGTCCGCCCGATCCAGCACGATGTGCAGGGGCTCCAGCGTCGCTGGCGGAGCTTTCTCAACCCGCGCGCTCACGTCGATGAGGATGAATTCGCCGTTATCGAGGCGCACCTGCACGCGTTCGACATCAAATGCTTCGAGGGCCGTCAGATACACGGTCCCGTTGTTCGACAGGGTTTTAAGCACCTGCTGGCTGGACAGCGGCGGCGGCAGACCCACCGACCCGTTACCCGGCAGCAAGATCATCTGCTCAACCCCAACCACCAGGTCCAGTGTGATCGGCAGGTTGCGCCAGACCACCGTGCCCGCCTGCACGGGCATCGCAAATAAAACGGCAACGGCGATACTGGACAAGCCGCCTCTTAATAATGGGCTTATGAATCGGCTCATGATGAGGACCCTTTTGCGGGCGACAATCGTTCGCTAGCGATCTCATCGCTGATGTGTATGTGGCGGGGTTTTCCGGCGTAACAATCCAGCGCCAATCCCCAGGGGTTGAGCTCCGGATCCACGTCGTAACGCACGACGCTGATCGGAAAATGAATCAGGCGATCCTTGATGCGCTCCCCGCGAAAGGTCTCCTGGACGTGCAGATCCAGGCCCACCATCCAGCTGCTGTTAGAGGTTGTTTTGACCCGATCCAGACTGAAACCACGACCGGGGATTTCCCACACGGCGCGAGAGCGCCCGGTCAATTCGTTGTTGCGCTCGCGCGCCTCAAAATCGGCCAAACGTTCTTCAAAACACGCCGGCGTTGTGTAGTGCTTGAGCGCGTGGATGCGCTCGTAATAGTCATCGGTCCCGTTATCGGGCCAGCGATTGAGCTGCTGAAACACGTAGAACGTGAAGCTGTAGACGTTCGCTTTAGGCACCGTACCCAGGGTTTGCACCACGCCGCCGGTCAGGTCCGGGGGGTAGTGCAAGGTGATTTTTTTGGGCGACTGACTCCACCCAAACAGGGCCAAAACCAGCAACACGCTCAGCAGAACTAACCCGATCTGCTGGATGCGGATCGTGTAGTTTTTGGAATCAACCAGATTGTCATAACGGCCTCCCATACCTACCTTCCTTATCTATCGCGAGCGCCAGCGGTGGATGTCCCAGACGCGGGACTGACGAATCAGCACTTCCTGAATAAAGCCGTGGTCCTGCAGCCAGGCCCGTAGCGCGAGCACGTGGTGTTGCTTCGGCTTACCGCGCTTGATGACGCGCAGGCGCTTACCCGTCAGCCACATACAGGCGAAGACCAGCGCCGGCGACAGGGCAAGGGCGATCATGATCTTGCCGACCAACAACCCAATGATCAGCGACACCGGTGTCCACACGGCGAAAAAGACCAGCGCAGAGAACTTGATCTCTGAGTTGGTCATGGCCATGAAGACCACCGGCTCTTCGTTCAATCGGTCGGGAATAAAGTCCACGGTGCGCTTTTCGTCTTGGTTCATAGCGGTTGAGTCAATGACGGGCATGAAAGGCATTCAAGAAATGAGAGAAATGAAGGCATGGGTAGATCATCGCGGCTCCAGCACCACAAGCACACTCGACATGCTTCGCTGTAACCACGCGACCCCTGCCTCCTTGAGTTCACCACCTCCTACAGAATCGCCGCTGCTTCGGTGAGAAGAAACACCACAAACACCAGCAGCAACACACCCGCGCCGGCGTTCATGCCAAACTGGCCCCAGGTGCCCTTACCGTCCTGCACTTCGCCGTAGGCCCCGATCGTGTTTTTGCTGACCGCAAAGAACGCGAGCGTAGCCACCACAAGTCCGATCATCACGAAAATATCGAAGGCATAGTCTTGAAGCAGCGTTATGTAGTTGCCGGCCGTGGAACCCCGTGTCGGCGGGGCCGTCGTCGGCAGCTGGGCCATGGCAGGCGCAACGCCGAGCAGCAGGCTTCCCAGGAGCAGCGCTCCCTTGGATCGCAAGGCAACCCATCGTTTATTCACTTTCTGTCGTACAGTCCGTTCCATATTCGTCTCCCCCATAATCTGGGTCATTGCTGAGTTAAAAGGTCATCATCGCGATGGCGAAGATCACCAAAAAACCGGCGCGCGCGACCTTGGCGCCAGCATCCATGGCCGTCGTGTTCGGCTCGGATAAGGATTGGTAAGCCTGTACCGTCATCCAGACCCACCAGGACAGCAGGAGCACAACGGCAATACCTACGAACAGGAATTGGGTGTCCGCTGCATCGAAGGTCTGTGACGTGTTGGCGGCGCTGTAAGCGGCCTCTTGTGCGGCGGTCATGTTCGGCATGTGGTCCCCTCCTACGTTCCTACAAGTACTTTTTGAAGCGGCTGGCGGCCGTGTAGATCATCACGGCGCTCGATAGCAGCGCGGGTCCAAAAACGACCACGGGCCGCACAGAGATCGGCAACATCAAATAGATCGTTACGGTGAGCATCAGGCTCGGAACCACAAAGCGTTTTGCCGCATGGAACACGTAGGAGCTTTCGTGACCTCCGGTGTATTTGCGGATATCACGGGCCACCAGGCCGTCAAACAGCGCCACAAGCGCGACGATCACGAAGGCTGGAATCGTAAACAGGCAAACCGACAGCCGCAGAGCGGCCAATTTGATCGTGTTCACCGCCGCGATCCCGTAGCCACCGGCCCCCCAGCCTAAACCTGCTTTGCGCGCGATCTCGTCCACTCGACCCGCTGCGTGATTGGCCAGCTGCACCGGCGTCAGTGCCGTCAGCGGAAAACGATCGATCGCCTCGACGTAACTTCGCTCGCGAACCAGCAGCTCAAAAGAGTGATGCTTGGGCCACCAGCCCAGAGCAATACCGATCCATTCCGCGCTCACCGACAGCGCGCCCGCGATCAGCACCGCCATCAGCAGAGCGAACACAATGCCAGCCGCACGGCCGATCCGTCCCGGTGGTTTGGCCGGTTTCGAAGAATTTGGATGTGCCGCGACCGTCTGACTCATGGGTGACCGGTATCCGGGGTTGGAATGGCGACCCAGGGCGCGATCGGTGTAGTCTCGGCCCAGCCCTCGTGGCAGCTGTCGAGATAGAATCCTTTCATCGAATCGACCATCGCTTGCACACCCGTGGGCAACTCGTTGTCATCGTCAAACAACGGCAGCCGGACCTTGAACAGGCGCCCCGCCGACAGCACGAACGCGTGCCCCTTCGGCAGCGCATCGAGATCACCGGGGTGAATCATTGGCACGCGCTGGCTGGTAATTCGTTGACGCACGTTGGAGACAAAGTGGATGTCCGTATCAAGGCTCGAGCTGTCGGTCGCACCCGACTCCACCATCAGGTGATTGATCTCCACGTCCTTAAGCCGACTGGTGAGAAGCTCCGCCGTCGCCTGTTCTTTGACCCGCAGCATGATCAGCGTGCCGAGATTGCCGATAACCTGGCCGGCCTTGGCCTGGGAGTCAAAGCGCGCCACGATATCGGACAGCGTTTGCGTATAGACCGTCAGCTGAAAGCCCGCGCCACCAGCTTTGTTCGCGAGGGGCACAAATTCTTTGCCGACCAGTTCGTTGAACTCATCCGCATGCACGCAGATCTTTCGAGGTCGATGCCCGCTTTGAGCGTCCTTGTAAATGCTGCCCGCCACCGAGGTGAGATCCGCGAACATCGCGTTACCCACGGCCGAGGCCACATCCGCATCGGATAGCGCATCGAGGCCGACGTAGACGATTCCGCCGAACTCAATAACGTCCGTCCATCTCAGTTGATTGAGGCCCCCGTGGGTAGCGTGTGTGGAGAGAAGCTCCGCCACAGCACCGGACGTGAGTTTTTCCAGCAGCGGAAAGAGACTGGCGACCAGTTTGTCGAAATGACTCTTGTCGTGCTCGAAGGTTTTGATTAGGGAATTGGCGGTAGGGCTGACCAGCGTGCCACGTTTGTACACGTCGGCTGCGGCCCAGGCCTCTCGATTGCGCCCGGCCAGGTTGGACGGCATCCGTTTATCGCTGCTGGCAAGCTCAGCCACTTTAGAATCCCAGTCGTCCCATCCCGCCTGAGCGGCCGTAAAGTTCAAATAACGCAGGACCAACGAGTCGATGTCCGAACCCGCATCCAGCAGTCGTCGATAGGAAATCTCCTCACCCATATCGTCAAACGCTTTGGCAATCACGTTCACGTAGCGCCAGGCAAATTCCCGAAACGCCGCCGAGTTACCCTCGTTGGGTAGCTGACCGGCGATTCGCGTCGCGACCTCAGTGATGCGCGAATAAGAGCCGACCGGGTTGTAAGTGACGGATTGCTCCGGAAAACCCAGATGAAACACTTTGAAATCGCTTGATCGCCCGGCTTTCACGGCTTCAGTGTGCAAGCGTGCTAAAAGATCGCCGTCGCCTTTGGGATCGAAGACAATCACCACCTCGCCGTTGTGGATGTCCTGCGTCGCCATGACCTCCAGCAAACGCGTTTTACCCACGCGCGTTGTGCCCACGACTGCGGTGTGAGCGACGCGCTCCGACTGCTTGACCGACACGGGTCGCTCCCGTTCGTACAGCCCCACCGCATGCAGTGCCGGGTTGCCCTCGACGTAGGGCCGTGGCGGAAAGGGGTTCAGCAGGCTCTGACTGTTCAATGGCCGTAACAGCGTTGTGTTGAGCCACGCCGGTAGCGGGTCCAACAGTGAGCGCATCGCCTTATGGATGGGTCCTAGCTCAAAATGATGGGAATACTCGGGCCGGTCCACGTCGGCGCGGCGCTGCGTGTGTTTTGATTTCCATTCGAAACCGCGACCGAGAAAAAGATCGGTTTTGGATCGCTTGATGGCTTTTGGGAGGATCGAGTACCTTGGCAGAACGTGCAGTCGACGCTGGTAACGCGACAAGCGCATTGCTCGGTTGAGCAGAAACCCTGCGCGTGTGAGGCACAGCGCGCCGATCGTGTACCCCACGCCACCCGGCATCATCAGCACACTCGGGGCAGCGATCGCCACAAAGCCTAACGCGCCGTTTGTGATAACCGACGCCATTTCCACCGGCGGTCGCAGCAGCGCTTCGATGTAGTGACCACTCATCGTGCACTCGCCCGCATCGAGCCTTTAATCGCGGACGGATCGGCGAGCAGGACCGGATAGGTCGAAACGCCGTAACCGTCCGCGATCGCCGAATCGTCTACCAGGTGCACCGCGAGGCCGACCGTACGAGCCTCGCTCCTAAAGGCTTGCCACTGCCTTTGATTCGCAGCTTGAATGACGACGCCCTGCGCGCCCAGACGGGCGAGCTTGGCTGCGCTACCCTCGAACCAACGAAGGGACGTGCGATCAAGTCCTATGACGAACACCGGAGTCACTAAACCTTCGAAGCGCTTTACCGTCGGCGCACCGACCCGAAGCACCGATGGCGTCACTGGCCAGGTTGTCTTGAAAATCGCATCTGGAGGCACGGTTGCCTGCGCAGGCAAGCGCAAACGAGCGCGACTCTCCTGGCCGTTCCCCTGGCCGTTCCCCTGGCCCTTTCCCTGCCCCGCTCTACCCTTTCCGTTCTCCTGCCCTGTTTCGTGCAGCTTTCTCAGGTACGGATAGCTGCTCACCGAGCCCGCGCGCACGGCGACGACGGTCAGTGCTTTCGCAGCTAAACGAATCGTGGGCTCAGCTGCGCACGCCGCCCGACTCAACAGAGCGAGAGCGCAGATAAACCCTAACGCCGGAAGGAGCGCAACGAGCTTACGCATCGGAATCGCCGCAACGATGGAATACGCCGCAGGCGTCAAGATTGCTGGGCGAGTCAGCACTGTCCGACTTTGCGAAGGAGTCCAAAAACCGATACACCCTTTCCTGATACCGGGCCGCGGCGGCTCGATGTTCGTCGCCTTCTGCAGGTCGGTGATACAGGCCGACAGCCTCGCGCCAGCTCCCGTGGATTTGGTACTGATCCGCCAATATCTGGGCAGCGACCTTGAGGTTGTGTGCTGGTTCCGTAATTCGCCAGGGCGAGCTCAGTCGTTCGAACTGCCAGTACCAGTTAATCTGCATCAGTCCAATGTCGACGCGCAGGTGTCCCTCGCCGAGGATCGCCATCAGGTCCTCGAACATCGCATCGCGTGTGTCGAAGCGCCGCGGCTCACCCACCACGTTCAGACTCCACGGCCACGGCACTGTATTCCCGCGGATGCGCTGCCCGGATTCCGCCAACGCCATCGCGTACAGCACGTCAGCCGGCACGCCTTCATATGCCGCAACCACATCCACCAATCGCCGGATGTCGTCTTCTTCATATTCAGCTGCCTCGGCCTGGCCAATGACAGCGCCACTCATCAACATCGCTCCAAAGACGAGAGTGTGGATTGTTGCGAGTGCTTTCACAGGTCGCGACTCCACTGGCCCGCGCCATTTTTGCGAAAGAGCGCTGGGTAGTGAGCCTGCTCGATCTCGGGTCCGCCGTGATTAATCGTGATCGCGTCGGTCTTAAGAGCAGCCTGTATTAACGGCTGTGTGGTAATCCAGGCACGAAGACGCTCATCGTCACCGTTCGTGCCGACGACGTGAACATCGACGCCGTGATGGGCTTCTTCGATAAGATCCGGTACTCGGCCATTGATAAACTCGTCGCACTGAGCGCAGCTCGGCCGCACAACGACCGCATACCGCTCGGGCGGTACGCTCGCCGCTTGGGCTCCCCCGGCGGCGGTGAGACGTGGGGTTTTTGGGTAAAGCCGCTGCCACGCCTGATCAACGGCGATCTGGAACGCCAACTCTTTACGAGTCCGCTCGTATTCTGTGCGCACGTACAACTCCGCGAGGCGTTGACGCTCGCCCCGATCATCGGTGCTCACACCGAGCGCCGTAATGGGATCAAGTCCGGGACTCCAGACACCACGACGATTTTTCATGACGCGTTCAAAACGCACCCAGTCATCGGCGGACAATCCCCAAATGTGGTGCGCGTACGACGATTCACTGAAATCGGCGCTCTGATGGGTCGGTGGAACGTGGGTCGATGGAACGTGAGTTGTTTGGGCAACGACAAAACCGCTTTTGAAGACCAACAGAAGCGCCAACAGGCCGCCGAAGCCTTGTGTGCTGTCCTGCGCGCTGCCTTTCTTACCGGCTTTCTCACCGGCGCTCACGCCAGCTTTCCTGTCGCTTTTGCCGTCGTTTAGCGACACGCGGTCAAACCCGCAGCCTGCTGTACCCGACCTTTCAACTCCGCGACGTAGTCGCGCCCAGGATCAAAGTTGTCTGCCACCAGCTCGTTGTCGGATTTGACCTGTATTTCGTACTGTTTTGGGAGGGGGATAAAGCCGCGCTTCTTCCAAATGCCGATGCATTGTTTACTGATGCCCAGGACCCTTGCGGCGCGGGCACCGCCGTTCCGGCCGCAATAGGCCAGTAGTTCATCCGGTGTCATTTCAATCCCCCTTTTTTATCTGGCAGGCACTGCTTCTATGCGTTGCTTTTATGAGCTGCCTCTATGTGCAGCTTTTATGCTCTGGTTTTTAGATTCCGGTTTTCTGTTCCGGTCTTTGCGCCCTGCCGATCTCGTCACGTTTTCATCAAACCAGCATAAAAATGCTTATACATGCTTTCATATATGCTTTATGAAAATATAAACATTATTTATACGATGTCAACAATGAATTTAAAATTGAAGCGTATATTTGAAAAAAGTGTTCAAAGGTTCCTATGGCTGCTCAGGTGGTAACGCGTTCCATGCTGCTCGATCTCGAGCAAATGGCTCAGGGCAAAGCAAGTTTCGCGGAGTTGCTCGCCGCGTTGCTCGATGAGCTTTCGGTCCCCGCGGAAGGGAAAGGCCGTGCGAAGTGGTTGATGACCGCCGCCGGGATCCAGGCTCTTGCGGCCGGGAAGTGGTTAGCCGGGCGTACGCCACGGGTATCGAATCTTCAAAAACTCACCCGCTACATCACCGAGACCTACACGCTCAATGTCAGCGAGGAACAGCTGCTCGCCTTCCTGACCGGAAAACTCGCAACCGTCGACGTAGGATCCGAGTTGACCCGACTGGGCCTTTCCTCCCCCGAGCAAGGGCTTGTGCTGACAACCGTCAGCACCGCCATGAACGGGAAAAACCTGGACCCCCTGGATGACGACAACCTGATGATCTGGACTAAGGTGGTCGTTCGGGTAGCCCGGTTTTACGCCACCAAAGCAAAAAATAACGAAACCCCGTCTGCAGCGACGATGACGTCGACCGCCAACGCCTACCTCGACCTGGCCATCAACGACGCCATCTAGCATGGGGTTTATCCGTGAAGGACCTCGCCGGTGGCGGCGCGCGATCGGCGCGCTGGCGCTGCTGCTCGTCGTCTTCGTGGTCAGCATCAACCTGTACATCCAGCTGCCTGCACTGGAGCCTACCGGTGGTGCAAGCTCGCCCCCGTTAGCGTCCTCTGAATCACCATCGTCCGAATCAAAACTGCGCGGATCAAAATTACCCGAATCGAAGCCGACGGACTCAGCGTCGACCGTGGGCTACTTTGCCTACGGCTCGAACATGAATCAGCGATACTTTACTCGCGCGCGTGGCATCGTGCCGGCGCGCAGCCAGGCCGCATCGCTACGAGATTATCGGGTCGTCTTTAACTTGCCGGGCCTCACCGATCTGGAACCGTCGTTCGCCAACCTGGCGTTCTCAGACGGTGCGAACGCGTATGGCGTTCTCCATGAGATGTCCGAAGCCGATCTGCGTGCGGTTGTGGGCAGTGAAGGTGCGAGCTACCGAGTCATTGAGGTTTCGGTGGAGCTGGAAAACGGAACCACGGCGCCCGCCGTGACGCTCTACAGCACCAGCATTGATAATAACCTCCAAGCGCCCTCTCGCCGTTACCTCACGCTGCTGCACGACGCGGCCCGCGACCGGGGTTTTCCTGCCGAGGCGATACAGAAGTACGACCCCGAGCGCGGAACCTACGTCCCGGTTTTGTCCGAAATACTCGGAGCGTTGGTTCACACTTTCATTTGGGTTGCTGCCAGACTTTAGTGCATGAATAAGAAGATTCGCGCATCGTGGCTCGCGCTCTGCACACTCACCGCGACGACCACATTCGCTCAAATTCAGACCCGGGCACAGGCACACGCACAATCCCAGACCCAGGCGCACGCACAGGCACAGGCACAGGCTGAGACCCTGGTCGAAACCCCCATCGAGCCAGGGGGAATCGACAATACGGTGCCGTACACAACAGCATCCACAACACCGTGGACGTCGTCGTCCTTTATCACACCTGCACGTATGGCCTCATCGATCATCGACTCGCCGAATTCGGTCACGTCGATCGACACCAAGACGCTCAAAAAACTCGGTATTACGGAAATGGTCGATGCCATGCGGCTGGTGCCCGGCGTGATGGTCAGCGAAACCCACGCCAACGACGTGTCCGTGGGCTACCACGGTGCGAACGTGGTTGTCCCACGACGCAGCGAAGTCCTCTATAACTCCAACCGGCTGTACCGTCCAGGCTATGCCGGGGCGCACTGGGCGCGGCTGCCAGTCGATGTTCAGGATCTCAACTTTATCGAGGTCGTGCGCGGGGCCAGCCCGGAATACGGCAGTAATGCCATGACCTCCACCATCAACCTGGTTCAAGATTCGGTGGCATCGCGAGGCGTCTACGGCTTCACGCGGGTAGGCGATGCGGACACGCGCGATGTGTACGCGAAAGCCGGCGTGTCGCTCGGTCAAGCGCAGCTCGGTCTTCGCCTACTGCGGCGCCAAAACGACGGATTCGACGGCGTATTGGGATCCGACCGGCCCTACACAAACGATCTTGCGACGAATTCGGTCATGGTGAATCTCGAGACGCCGCTCGGATCCCGCTGGCTGCTCGATGTTGCCGGTGCCTACGCCGGCACACGCTACGAGAGACCCGATTTGGAGCAAATACCGGACGATGGCACCTCGGAAAGTCAGGCGCTGGCAGGGTTTCGCCTGTCGCCGGATACCGACGAGGTCTCGTCGTTCTTATCCAGCAAGCTGCACGGCAGCATTGATCTGGGTACCACCTCCAACGACATCACGCTGGGGGTCAACTACAGCCATTTTTCTCGAGAGCAGGTCATCTCCGCCTGCGGGCCCAACTTTTCGTTCGATCCGCGGCTGGCCGCCCTAGATGCTCTGCCATCCATCGTACTCAGCGCCGACGACTTCGGCTTGGCGGTACGGGCCGTATTGACCGGCGAGCTGGAATTCGAAGCTTCTTACATACAGCCTCCGAGTGCGGAGGAACTGCAAGCCGTCACCGAGGCCGGGCCCTACTTTCAGTCGATTGGATTTACGTTGTTCGATGAGATCTGTGGGGACACGGATCAGGATCTTGATGAGGATCGCTTTGAATTCAACGGCGTGCTCGTATCGCAACTCACCGACCGACTCGAAAACGCCCTGAGCCTTACCGCCACAAAAAACCGAATCACGGCCCAGACGTTTTTGGGCGGCACCGTGGATCAGGATGCGGTCCAGATCACCGATACGGTGCGTTATCGCTGGAACGACCAGCTCACAGTGTCCGGGACCGTCGCGTTTGAATCCAGCGATAACGTCGATTCGGACAACGCTCTGTCCTACCGTGCCGCCATGAACTATCAGTTTCGTCCGGGCTGGGTCGTGCGCTTCACGCAATCCAGGGCCGAGCGGCTTCCCGATGTGTATGAAACCGACCGGGATTGGACGTTTCGATTCAGTTATGAAGACGGCACGGTCGACCATCTAGGTAGGACAGAAGGCACACTCCTTCGCCGCGCGGTGTCACCCGACACACTCACCCGGGAACGCCTCGACAGCACGGAAGTGGCCGTGGCCTATTCGGTGTTCGATAGCATTACAGCCGATTTCAAGGTGTTCTACGAGGATTTCAGTAACCTGATATCAGAACCGTTCAACTTTTTTGATTTCCGGCTCACCAACGACGGCGAGCTCACCAATCAGGGATTTGAAATAGGCCTGCGCCACAGCAGGCGCTCCGGCATTGATTGGGGTGCGTCCTATGCCTACCTCGACAGCGATACCGATACCGCGTTCGAAAATACGCTCCGGTCGCAACACACCGGTTCGGTCTGGGCCATCTTTCCGGTAGGCACGAATACCGACTTGGCCGGCGTGTACTACGGCGCCTCGTCCATCGGCCAAAGCGCTTACGACCGTTTTGACATTACTGTGACGCATCGGCGTCCAATGAATCGCGGCAACCTCGATCTGCAGCTCAATTTCCGGCGCTACCCCAATAGTATCAACGCCTTTACGGAGATATCCGACCGGATCCCGAACGCCTCATTGATTGAAGGCCGGAATCGACTGTTCCTGACGGCAGCTCTATCGTTTTACTAAACTGAATACCTCGTTTGGCGGCGCTCACTTGGGATCTTCAGATCGATGCTTTATGCGACCTTTCAGGCGATCCCTGAGACGATAATCAACGCCGGCGCTGCGCCGTTCCGTCATCGAGCGCATCACGTCGCTGGACCGCTCGTACTCGACCGGGCGCTGAATCGTCTCAAAATCCGCGACGTACTCAGAACCGGCCTCGCAGACGATCACGACGTGCACACCCGGCCTTCGGCGGTTGAGTTCACTGATCAGTGCATCCGCAGGAATGTCGCTGAGTGACTCGTCGATGATCACCACATCTACATCGTGCTCTGCAATGACCGATAACGCCTCCACGCCCACATCACTGTGCAGGTTCACCAACTCGTTCGAGGCCAAGATCGCTTCGAGTACGGCTCGATCCTCCGCAGATAAGCCAATGCTCAATGCGATCGTACCGGCCACGCGGAAGTTATCCGGAGTCCCTGCCGCGACCGCCTCGATCGGTACGCGCGCGACGAACTCGCTCCCGATGTTGACCTGGCTTTTCACCGTCAGTGTTCCACCAAGCATCGTCATCAACGTACGGGCGATGTACAGCCCTAGACCGCTTCGCGTGGTGTTGCCCTGATGGTCGGCGAAGCTCGCATAGCGATCAAATACGCGCTCGAGCGGCGTCACATCGATGCCTACCCCGTTGTCTTTGACACTGACACACAGTTCGCTTCGCTCGGTTTCATTCTGGTTTGGGTTTTGGATTGGGTTTTCGTTTCTATTTTTGTTTTCGTCTCTGCGGTCTTCGATCGACCAGGTGATCCGAACCTCGCCTCGGGGCGTGTGTTGCAGCGCGTTTTCGATGATTTTCTCCAGAATCGTCGTGAGCGTGCGCGCATCGATCAAAAACTCATCATTGATCGGCCCTGCCTGTCGATCGACAAAAAACCCAATTTGCCGCATTTCAAACCGCGCACGGAAGCTTTGCTCCAGCTGCCGAAAAAAGGCCGAGATTTTTATCGCCCTGGATTGCCGGTCCTGCGAGGACTCCGCCAGACGACCTAGCATGGCGGCCACTGATAACTGAACTTTCTCCGCAAGTTCAAGCACCGTCTCCGGATTGACCGTCGACGTTTCCTGCCTGCGGCCTAGCTTAAGCAATTCGACAATGCTGCTTACGGGCTCCTCAATCTCCCGTGTTGCGGCTTCAAAGAACGAACGCGATTCCCGATCGGACTGCTCTGCCCGCTGCGCGGCGGCCTCTAAATCGTCCAACGCAGCCACCTGTCTTGCCCTTGAGTCCGCTACCTTCTCGGACAGGCGATTGACCCCTTTGCGGACCACTTCAAGCTCCGCCACGAACGATCTCGCGGATACCTGAACGTCGTCTTCACCCTCGCCTATTTTTTTGAGGGCGTTGGTAATGGCGCGTGTCGGTCCGGCCAAAGCGCGGCCCAGCGCGAACAGCGCCACAAAGGCTAGCAACAACACGCACACCATCACTAACTGATACTCCTCCACCAGTCGCGAGGCTTCCGCTGTCAGGACGTAGGGCGTGAGTTGGTACACCACTTCACCGGCAAAGACCTTTTCGCCACCGGTCGTAAATTCGGGCGCATCGACCGTGACAATCAGTGGCTCTCGGCGCTCGATGAGCCGCACGCCTTCACTCACGGGTACGTTTGGGTTTTGAGCCCGCGCGACGATCGCGCCCGTCGTGTCTTCGACCTGGACGGCGAACACCAGGTCGTTGCGCACCATCGCCGATACAATTCGCCTGACCGTGTTCCGATTCCCCGACGCCAGGGGATACGCCAGGGCTTCGCTCCCCGTGGTCCGAATCATCGATTCCAATACGGCAAGCGCAATCCCTGACGATCGATCAACCGCAGGTGTGAACATCCGCCAGGACAAAGCACCGATCATCACCATGCCAATCAAGGCCGGTACGATCAGCAGCACAACCAGAGATATACGCCGCTTAGCCACCATTGACCTCCCTGTCAATTTTGAGCAGCTCGCTATCCGTGATCACGCGACCAAAAAAGTTGCGCAGAACATCCTTGTTGACTGCGATCGAGACACGATTGGGCGCACGGGCCTTTAACTGGCCAGATCCGATTAAACCGCTGATCGAATCAACGATCGCCTGATCGATCTGATTTGATGAATAAAAGGCGGCAGCGGCGGCGCCTTGCATCAGGAGCCCCTCGACGGTCACGAGTGTGGGCCGACGCGCTCGCAGCAGCGTCTCGATCGCAAGGCGGTAATCCGTCGGTTGGTAAATCGAGGGATCGAGCGGCATTAAAAACACGCGCCAACCGCCCTCCTCGATCAGTCGGCCCAGTCCGCGAGCGACGCCTTCCGGAGGAACCGGCAATCGGGAATCCACAGCGTAGCGATACTGAAAATCCGACGAGGCTGGAGTTGCACCGAGCATGGCCGTTGCCATGCCAGGAAACAGCGATTTCGCCAATCGGTCCAGCGAATCAGACGGCGCGTCCGCGACGAGCACAGAGCTTTGGGCAAGGCAGTCTTTTTCTAGCGACGCGACCTGACTTCGATACACGTAGACGACCAGAACGGGTCCGCCGCTCGGTGACTCACAGTATGTTTGAAAGGCGGCGGCCCCAAGCAGAATCGTAAGTTGCGTCCGAGAGCGTTCCACCTGAGAAAATGATGACGCCAGGAGCTGCTCTATGCGTTGCTGGTACGAGGTCGAACCACCGGTAACGGTGATGTCCGCATTCGATAAAGGAACCAGAAACAATAAACAGGCACCGAGCAGCGCCGTGAAGCAACTCCGCGTTCGCAATTGCCTCTTCTCAGACTTGCGTGGTTGTACTTGTCCTGGAGTTTTGCTTGGCAGGGCTCGTTGGATCTCTTGTCACTCGTATGTCTTCAGAGTGATGAGCCTACGTGTGGATCGTACGATTGTCTAAAGTGTTTTAATTATTTAGTGTCTAACTAAATTTACACTCTATGGCGATTCGGTACGGAAGGGAAGCAAGAGACAAGATAAGAGAGAGAAAAACGAGATAACTGTGTCGATTCAGCCCAGGTAAGAGGCGACGATACCGATGCGCTCGTGGCCGAGCTCACGTGACACCTGCAGACGAGCCTCTCGGTCAATTTGGCGATCTTCGGCTGATAATTTTCGGCGGTCGGGTCCACCTCGCACGGGACTTTCCCATCCCGTAATATCCCGATAACGATCCTGAGCGTACGTGTGTCGAAGACCGTGATTTCGATCAAGACTCGCCTTGATCGTATTGCGTTCGTAGGTCCGCAGCTGTTGAACGTAGTTTTTATGGACCGGAATTAACGACCCTCGGCCGACCAAACGTAGCGCGGCGTCAAGAACGGCGCGTTGTTGCTGCGTTCTGATCGGTATTTCTCGCGCTTTGCCACCCTTCGTCCAGGTCGCTTTCAGAACCAGCTTGTCTTCACGAATTGCGTAGGTTGGCGAAAATTTGATGGCCTCTTCCCGGCGCAGTCCGAAGGCCTGTTGTAATTGCAGTGAGATTTTTGTGTGGTGGTCCGTGACTTTTTCGAGCTTTTCTGCATCGAGATCCCGGCCTTTATTTTCTCCGGTGACGTAGGTTCGTAAGCCAATGTCGTAGTGCTCGTTGCTGCGAGCGACCACGGGGGCTTTGTCGATCTTTTGTGCCCACCACCGAATGTGAGACATCCGGTTCTTCATGGTTCCTTCCGAAAGCTCTTTGGCCTTCCAATGCTGGACGATCGCTTCGACGTGCTTCGGTTTGAGACTTGTCGCGGTCATCCCTCGGTAGCCCAACTCGTGCAGCTCATGTGCGATCTGCTGCAAAATACGGTGCCGCGCCGCCTGCGTTCCAAAGCTTCCGTCCGACGACCGCAAGACCAAATTTTTTAAATCAAAGTTCAGTTGTCTCATTCGACCTGTTCGAGCACGCTTGCGCCTTAATGCCTTTCCGTACCTCTAAGCTACTATTTGACTTCCTTCCATCTCACCTTCTGCGTTTGCTGTTTCTTGCGCTCTTCCCTTCTACGTTCGTCCACACGATTTACTGCCAGCGTCTCATTACTGCCCACTGCTGTACCGTGCTGTTCGGCCGAATTTATTATTGGTACGACGTCCATTCGGTTAGTTTTCATGCTCAAGCCGTAACCGTGGTTACCACTCCATCGCAAAGCGATGCACGAGCTGAAAGCGTTTTATTTCCACACTGGCTTCCCCAGGTGTGAGGGGGGTTTCCTGTGGGAAATCGGGTCCCTCATTAGCGGCCGGGGCATCATTGCTGCACACCCTGGACAGCACTTACCACTTTGGTCGGCGTGGTGCCGGTCGTACTGTTTCATCTTCTCCTCCTCTCCATTGATCCACAATTTCCTTTGCTGGTCGGAGCGTTAGCCCACAGGGCGAACGCTTCAACCCCCTGGGTTAACGTCGGCGGAGCCGACGGCTTACTGCCGTTCTGCACCAAGCGCCATTGACAACATGCGCGGTGTGCAAACGTTCCGATTTCCATCGGACGGCAAGCGGCCTGCTGAAAGCAGGCCATGCAGTTCAACTGCGATTTCAGCTACGTCCTGTAGCCCATAAGCCTGTCTAGCTTATGTTTAGGTTCTGCTGCGTGTCAACAGGCCATTTTTAGCCGTCACTCGTGCGTCACTCGACGTTTGGGCGTCCCGACGCCTTGAAGCCCGCATGAATGCGGCTTCTTACACGCAAGCAGCCTTGCGTCACTACTGTGTTAAGCCTCGAGTTTTTGAAGACTCTCGCTGGTAGTGACGCACGGCGTGGTCATGATTCCGGTCGAGTAAAGCTTCAATCGATGACGTTGTTTCGGGGTTAACGCTTCCAGCGTCTCGTGCATTACGCGCTATTTTCGTGTGTCACCGCAGGCGCCATACGAACCTTCCTTCGGTCTACACAGACACTCAAAAGTCTCGGAAACATACGATGTCGATCACGTACTTGGCGCCCTTCAACAGTCTTCGATGTGCAGATCTGTGTCCGGTTAGTTCGGATGCAACAGAAGAATTCTGTCGAGTCGTTTGGTGCAGTTATACGTCAGAACCGCGGCGCTTCGACCGCATTCGAGTGAGCCGGATTCCGTGGGCGCGTTGATCGAATTTCGCTGCGTGTTCTCGTTGCTGGTGCTTGAGATCCTCAAGCTGACTCCGCCGCTCGGCGGTTGCGAGAAGACTGTCCTCATCGGCACGGCCACCGTCGGTCGCCGCACCCTCCTCCGTCTTCAGCTCTTCGATCCGGCCATCCAAATGACGCACTCGTGCGGCATGAAACTGCGCCACTTTCTGCGTACGCGAGACGTTGATGTCATCGTGGGCTTCGCTCGCAAGGCTCACCGCCTCATCAAGATCGGTGCCGTGTTCTCGCAACAGCTGGGACAACAATTGCAGTGCGCGCTCACCACAGACGTCATTTTTATGCGCATCAAACACGCCTTGATAATTAAGCATCTCCTGGCGCAATAGCGCCCAGGTTTTTTGCAGTCGATCCGCTCGGGTGAATCTAGCCACGACCCTGGAGCTCGGACACGAGATCCTCAAGGGTTTTCTTGATCAGTTTTTCGATGTGGCTGATATTGGGCTTGCTGCCATCGCTCCAATCGACTTGCGACCAATCGGGGCTGGCGAGAATCTCCGGCGCAAACAGGCGCTGGAGCACTTCAGGTTCAGACACCGCTGGAATCTTGATCTTGGATGGCCGACCAACCGTTTTGCGGGTAGCCCTTTTAGGGGTCTTTGATTCAATTGAGTCCAGCATTGCCCTGAACGCATTGAAATCCCCCTTTGGCTCGCCGTGTTCTGCGATGGCCTTACAAGCGGCTTTGAACAGGACGTTGTCCGAATCCTCAAGCACTGAAAGTCGATAGGCGTATTCGACGCTTCTGACCTGGCCGGTCATGATGAGGAGTTTGACCGCGGCACTGGCGCTGATTTTATCGAGCTTCTGCACCAAGTTGCGACCGATGCCGAGGCGGTTGGCGATCTCCACGTTACTGACGCGCCCTTGCGCGTTCGAGCGGATCTCCGATACCGCCTTGCGGTAATCCTCGACTTTAGCCTGTAACGGGAGATCGGCGCGCTGGTTGTTCTCCACAAACCGTTTGGAGGCTGGAAACTTTGGAGAGGCCAGGAAGAGAATGACCTCAAGCGTATGGGTGTTGCCATGAGCGATGCAGGACGCGATGTAACGGCGATTCCCAAAGGTGACCTGGTACTTACCATCCTGCCAAGCGGTGACTCCAAAAGGCTGAAGTAACGGTTCGGTTTTCAGGTGCACCGCGAAATCCCACACGCTGTGCACGGTCTCCGAGACGTCATCCATCGGCGGCAGATCGCGATTCAACGAATGGGCGTAGCGCGCAATCTGATCAAGGCATTTACGATGGACCTCGTCCGGCAGTTCGGCAGTTTTGGCGCTGCTTTGCCACACGGACTCAAAAGTGGAGGCTAGAATCGAGATCGACCCCGGATTCATAAACCAGGTGCGCTGATTCTCTGGATCCGGAACGATCTTTGAAAGCGACTTTTTTTCGAGGCGAACCGGCTCAGCGCCGTTGCCCTCTCCCCGTGTGAGCCGCTCGTTCAGCTGCTGACTCACTGTGGCACTCGTACGCTTGGAATCTAGCGTCGACGCCCGCGCTTCCTCGACGGGCGCGATATCGGGTTTGGTCCGGCGACTGCGTTTCTTAAGTGCCATAATTCGCGTCCCCTTCAGTCGATTCCTGGAACGCATTAGAGTCCTGGGGATCGACCGTTATTTCCTCGCCCTCCTCCTCGCTCGCAGTTTCAAGTTCGACTCCGGCGACCGTATCAGTGCCGAATACGGCGGCCCGAAAACGCCGAACGAGCGCCGACATTTCAAGTTCAGCTTTCGTATCCTGGTAGCGATAAGACGTTTCACTGAGGGGCATATTATCGAGTACAAACGCCACCCGATCGTGCAGCAGCGTGTCCCACAACAGCGGCGCGACCTCCTGATTCTCCGCCAATGCTGCGAGTGTATCTCGGTGTTTGTTATTGTGTTTTACAAGGTTCGGCACCATGCCGGATATGTTGACCGGTTCTGTGCGATAGGCGTTTTCGTTCTCGATCGAGGCCTTCATTTTGGCCAGGCCCTCGATGGAAAATCCTTCGGGCTTGAACGGCATAACGATGTCGGAGGCGGCCCGAAACACCGGGATGGTGATGAAATTCTTTCCTGGCGGCGTATCGAAGATGATCAGATCGTATTCCTCGCGCACATCATCGCCTTCGATGAATTTGCGAAAGTGATCGCAGATTTGATCGAGCAGCGTCTCGTCGGTCACATTCTTGGTCAGGTTCTGAAACAGCTCTAGGTGATCTCCATTCGCCGGCAGAACATCAAGTCGAGAAAACACCGTAGGGTACGGCACTACATCTTGGTCGTAGTAGATATCCGTGGAGGAGCTACGACCGTCCCACTCAAAATCCGTCTCTGGGTCGTAATCCGGATGAATGGGTGGCAGCAAGTAATCGTTGGATCCCGCGGACTCCATCTGCAGCAACGTCTGCGAGGTGTTCTGCTGAGCATCCATGTCGCAGATCAACACGTTTTTATCAGAATCGATCTCCGGCACTTCACCGCAAGCCGCTCGGATCGCGAGATTTACGGCCAATGTGGTTTTACCCACTCCACCCTTGGCGTTGGCCACCACCACGATTTTCATAGGCGAGACCCTGCTCCAGAGAAGGACTCAACGTCGGCGTCAGAAGCAGTTCCTGGTTGTTCCACGCGCCGACGGCAAACCTCGCATCTTCGAGTACTACTACCGTCGGAACTGAAAAATGGAGCGAATTCTAGAGCGCACATGTCAAGGGCTCGCCTTTTCACAAGCATCGTCCCTTGTGAAAAGGCTTCGCATAATCCCTTAGCTCCGATTACATTTCCCATCGTCTGCCAACTGTGCTCCACCGATCTTGCGTTGAGGTAGGCGCCCCGGCTCCTTGGCGCGTGCGGACTCGTGTTCTAACGCGATTTCCAACTTCCACGACACACAAGTTTCGCGAATCATAGGCTAACTGGTGTAGAATTTGAATCACTTATCGACAATTTTGATTGAAATTCATCTAAAACCGCCGAATTTGAGGATCTACAGCGGATTGAATGTGTTTTTCGGAATAAAATCGATAAATAGAATTCTACTTTATTTATACATATCAATGGCTTACAGTTTTTTTCTTCAAGTGTATCCGCGGCAACATCTTGTTTCGCAGTTTAGAGGCGCATTCCAGTGACGCTGAAGCCCCCTTTTTTTGATAATGCCCACGGTGTGTCGCTCCAAGTGGTTGAGAAGTTATTGGACGCCCTACCCGTGCTTGATGATCGTAACCGCCGCATTATTTCGCAGTTGGCCCTGTCCGGCGGTGCGCGAGATGACTTTCAAAGTATCCAGGCCATTGGAGATCAGCTGGGCTTGAAACTGCCGGCGGTTCGAAATCGCTTGAAAGTCCTGGTGTCCGCCGGCGTTGTTGAACACAGCAGTACGCGCTACGAAGGGTGCCGGCGTCCCGTGTCAGTGTTTCGTCTTACCTACCCGGATTTAAGTCGACTCGGTGCGGCACAGCTGGCGCTCTCCCCGCCCTGTTCGGGCTTACCGACGCTCCCAGAGGCTCAGGAAATTCATTCGATGTCCTCGGACTTGATGACCGCGATGCTTCGGGAGGAAGCACCCTTTTTTGTGGATAACCTTTTCTGCACCGTCTTATTTTGCGCACTACCGGTTTCACGCAAACTGACGTTTGAACCGACTGACGTCACCATTGACTGGTACGGAAAAGATGTTCCGGTGACCTTGCGACCCCTGGCCGAGAGAGCCGTGTGTAAAGCGGAAGACTTGCGCTTTTACATCGGATTGATCACCTACCTTGCCGAACTGGTTCAAAGTCAAGGTGTCCCTCAAACCGTCATCGAAGGCGGTGTCTGGACAGTGAAAGTGTCCGACATTCTGAATGTGATGGGTATGTCGACCGCTGGGGGCAATACGAAAACTGCGCTGGCGTCCTTTGAACGACTGGCCTCTACGCGCGTAGAGTTCTCGTCCCTGCCGGAGGCGGTCATGGAACGTTATGGATTTGAGAAAGCCGAGCAGACGTTCATAGCTCTGGCAAATTATGGGGTGTATCAAAAGCGGGTTAAGGTCAATCGCTCGACGTACATCACGTTTACGTTGCCCCCGACCATACACGGCAGTCTGATCAAATATGGGCGCGATTTCTTTTCGTTGTCGCCCAACGCGTTGCGGTACAACGAGCCTTACTTTCTGCGCGTACACCTCTGGGCCAAACGCCGTCTGGGGCAGAACTTAAACTCCAAGACCATAGATCACAAACGGGCCTGGAAGGAGATCTCGCCTGGCATTTCGTTCCAGGAACATCGAAAGCGGCTGAACGAGCTTTTGCTCAATTTTGAGGCGTTCGTTGGCTCACTGCTTGATGAACAGATCATCGAGAAAATCCAGTACAGTGTTCTCATACCCAACCCGCCGTTAAGGCTCCCGGAACAATCGGCGCGAAAATCGTCTGTGATCAACGCAACAGTGAATGTGTTCGGTTACATCCTGCGAATTACCGACACACACATTCACATCACGCGAGATATTGCTGATCCGTATGTTGGAATAGGGCGGTCTGGTCCAGTTCTCCTGTCTCGGTCCGCAGACGCTCAAATGTCGTAAACACTTTTGAATGGTTAATAGCCGGATCCTAGCAAGATCGTAGCGGGGTGGTGCTGTGCCGTCATATTTTTTCTTACGCCGACAAAGTGGGTCAACAAACGTTGCGAATCCATCAATTTCGTTCACTTACGAAATACTAAAAAGAATGTATGACGCTGCGTGTGCTTCGATTGAATATTTATGTCTTCGGTGGAGAACGGGTATCGTATTTCCGCTGTTGCAGCGCATGAAACGTTCTAATGCTGGGTGAATGGACGTCGAATCGTTAACTTTGATGGCCGCCCATCTTATCTAGAGGATGTATTTTGTATTAGATATATTCTATATGTTATCTTATATGTCATTGATATTATTGAGTAAATTATTTATTTTTGTACTTTCATAATGTATTGACAGACTTTCATTACTAAATCAAATATTTCCTTTACGTTTTAGAAAACATTCATAACGACGGTTATCCACAGGGGTATGCTTGTTCATTTCGTAATGAAAGTATTCATAGCTTACTGAGACTGCGCTTAGAATCTCGGTGTGGCCCTACACTTAATGCTCCAGGGTGGACTCATCACCTGCGCCTAAGGCGTCCAAAAGACGGTGGGTCGTGTCCTTGGAGGTGGCCGAAAGCGTCAGTGTCCCAGTCACCAATGACTCATTCTCGATTCGTTGTTCAAGATGCGCCATCAATCCCTTCAATTCTGACAGGCTGTAGTAGGGCAGTTCGATATGACACTGGCGCTCACGATCGCTCTTTAAGACTGTGGCGGCGGTACCAAAGCGTTCGGAGAGTGAGCGTTCGAGGAGCGTAATATTGCTGTCGTATCCACGACTCGCGCTGCGCGATGACGGCAGCGTCCGTGGTGGCTGATAGTCTGGATGGACGAGCCGATAGAGCGCGCGGGTCGACATCATTCCACGGCTGACCAGCTCCGCCAGGTGGTCCTGTCGCTCCTGTGAGTGTTCTCCCAGCAGAATTTTGGCGCACTCCGGGTGAATTTCTCCGGCTTGAAGCAGCGCCTGGGTTTTCGGACCGAGACCTTTCAATAAGCGCAAGCGGTTGGAGAGGGTTGGTCGAGCGAGTGTCAGCGCATCGGCGAGGGCCTGAATGGACCAGGTTTTTTCCGGTCGACTGAAGTGACTGATCGCCGTTTTCGCTGCGGCCGCATAGAGCAGGGGAGAGGTTCTCAGTCCGGAAGCGGCCTGATCTCGCGCCGCATATTCGATCGCATAGAACGCCGCATCCGCGTCGCTTACCTCAATCAATCCTACTGGTACGGAGGATGCTCGCGGAAACGCATCCGGATGGAGCAAAGCCTCAACACGTTCCCAGCCGATGAGAATTTCGACCTTAGTCTGCGCGTCTACCACCACGCGACGACCGATGACTGCACCAGGTGGCGATGTTAGCTCGATGGCGGCATAGATAAGGGCATTAGCCTTGGCTTTAGAAATTTCAGGTTTGGCGGCGTAGGGGGCCCGTATGAGCTCTTCGCGGCTGATATCAGACAGCGCAGGAGCCAGTTGGCTTATTAACTTGTTTCGTCGGACTCGGTTTTTGGAGCGTGAGTTCATTAAATATATAAAGCGTTCTTCGAAGAACGGTATATAATAAATGTTCACTTTCTGAGACACCAGCGCACTAACCACAGATCGTTTTTGGGTCGGTGATAACCTTTAAAAACCGGTTTTGCGTGTTAGTAATCACTAACATCGGTCCGATGTGGATTAGTTAGTATCGACACCGGCCCGTACTGAAAATCAGCTGGGATCCGATCGCTGGATTAGATCGTCACTGCGACGCACGGCCCTGCACCGCGTGCAGTTGCGTTAAAGCCTGGGCGTTGGGGAATTCGCTTGATCGACTTCGAATGGACTTACGGGGATGAACAGTCAAGGGAAAGGCAGAGGTAATAGCGCGCGTCGATTAATCACATAACGTTGTTTGACGGTCATCAATGTGACTGCTGAAAGTACACGGATCGGTCGCCGCAAGGGGTGTATGCCCGGTAAGGCGAGCGATCGTCGTTTGCCGCGTTCATCGATAGTATTCCGCATCCAGATTTTTGGTCGTCCCCATCTTTATGTTATCATTATCATGTCATGACAATGCTTTGAGGTCTCTCGGTGGCAGCAAAAACGGAACGGATCACCATTCTGGGCTCTCCCGAGTTCAAGACGTATCTGAGCGAGCAAGCCGAGAAGGCCCAGATCAGCGTGTCACAGTATGTACGCCGTCAGTGCGAGCAGCCGACGGCTACAGATGAAGAAGAAGCGTTACTCAGAACTTTGATCGCCACATTGGGTGAGTCGTTGAAAACCGTGGAAACTAACCTCGACCGAAGTCTTGCCACCGCGGCGGAGGTGTTGTCGGAACTTAAAGCCAAGCGAGAGGCGCGAGAGGTCGTCTCCGAATGAGTGCTGTCGGTGATGCGATCGCAGGCATCAAGCAAGCGCTGTTACTCACTGAAAAAGTCGACCGTGTGGCCAAAGAGCTTGAAACCGTCGCATTGGAGCTGCGAGATCATGATCGCCGTCTTGTGCGTATCGAAACGATGATCGAAGTGACCTGCCCCCCTAGATCGACCCCAGCTAGTTAGAGACTATTTCTACTAGCAACAGGAGTCATCAATCATGGCGAGGAAGCGATTCAAGCCGGAGCAAATCATCCACATGCTCCGCGAAGCGGAGATCAAATTAGCCAGT
>JBCBZV010000202.1:0-5539 GCA_039815155.1 Pseudomonadota bacterium | reverse complement strand
CCTCTTGCAGGGTGCTGGCCGCGATCAAACATCGCCTGAATATCAAACTCGTAGCCGTCTTGGGCTCCTACTTCCATGTGACAATGAAACCGATTGGTACCGCTGCATGAAGGCCCACAACAACGAGCTTGCAATCATCACTTGCTCTTACGCTCCCGACTTTGAGCGCTGCCAAAGACTGTGTCGATCCATAGACCAATGGGTCGATAAAGATATTGCCCACCGAGTGATAGTGCCTTCCAGAGACCTTCAACTCTTTCGCCCGCTGGAAGACGGTCGTCGAGCGGTCGTCTGCGTCGAAGATGTTGTGCCGGGGCCCTATTGGCAGATGCCCGCCACAAACCACTGGTGGTTGGATCAATACGGATGGCCGGTACGCGGCTGGGTGATGCAGCAGGTAACTAAGCTGTCAGCAAATAATGCAAGCTGCGCAGAAAATCTGCTATTCGCCGACTCAGACTTGGTTTTTATCCGCCCTTTTAATCGCGATGCGGTTATTCGAGAAGGCAAACTGCGTATCCACCGAATTCCCGGAGCCATGGACAGCGGGGTGCATCTGCGCTGGCATCAGCAGGCCGCAAAATTACTCGGTGAGAAACCGACCTACTTTGGTAGCGACTACATAGGGCAGCTGATTACTTGGAAACGCAGCCACCTAGAAGGTCTACAAGCCCACCTGGAGTACATCCATCGCAGACCCTGGCACCGAAGCGTTGCCAGATCGCTTAGAGTCTCCGAATACATCCTTTACGGCGCATATATAGAAGCCATCGTCGGCGCGGAAAGCAGCGGTCATTACGCTTGCTCTGGCGACCTATGTCATTGCTGTTGGTTCTGGGAGGACGCGCAGGCACTCAGCTCAGAGCAAACAGGCATCCGCCCGGATGCTTTTGCGCTATTACTCCAATCCAATCTGGGGCTCAGTCACACTGATGAACAAGAGCTCCTCGACCGCTTTTTGCCTAGTTCTCCGCGATTAATCGAGGCTGCCTAACATGAAAAAGTTACTGCTCCTGACACCTGAGCTCCCCTTTCCGCCGCAAAGCGGCGGCAAGGTAAAGAGCCTTAAGCTCCTCGAGGCGATGACGGAGCGTTATGCGGTCACGCTGGCGTCGCCCCTAAAACTAGAGGATGCGAGCTACCTGGATCAATTCCTGGAACGAAGCCCCTGCACCCAACACGTACATGAACCGGTCCAGGTGCCTCGCTCGGCCAAGAACCTCATAGCAAGCTATATCAAAGGTCAACCGCTGAACGTACACCGCAGCCACTGCCCAAAGCTAGCTGCTCAGGTCCGGGAATTGGCTCCGCAGCACGACCTGATACTACTGGATCACTACGAAGCCTCTATCTACTTACCCAACGACTATCAGGGCACCGTGATTTATCACGCGCACAACGCATATCACCAACTGTGGAACCGCTATGCGAGACTCCCGGGTAATCCAGCTGTTCGTCTGGCCGCCTTTGTCGAAGCTCATCGGGTTCGCCGGGCTGAACTCGGGATCGCCGAGCGAGCCGATCTAGTATTCGCGGCTCCAAACGATGCGGAAACACTAATGCAATTTGGCGTGGCCGGAGACAAGATCGCGCACACCTATCATCTTGGCGATGATTCGCAGCTCGCCTTACCCGAACTGAGATTTGAGAAGACAGAAAAGAAGCTTATGTACGTCGGCTTTCTCGGCTGGGAAGCGAACGTTGTTGGCCTGGTTTGGTTTCTCGAGAACGTCTGGCCGAGCCTGCTGGAAAACCACCCGGATCTTCGCTTCGACATCGTCGGCAAAAACCCGGATAAGCGCCTAAAAGAAGCGGCCGCGATCTATCCAGGTATTCAACTCCATGGTTTTGTAGAAGATCTTCAGGAAGTCTATGAGAGCGCCCGTGTTTCCGTAGCTCCGCTTCTATTCGGAAGCGGCATGAAAGTGAAAGTGCTCGATGCTATGGCGCGCGGTATCCCAACAGTCACGACACCAGTAGGAGCTGAAGGTGTTGAATATGTGAACAATCAACACCTCGCCGTAGCGACAAGCGCCGAAGAAATGGCGTCGGCGACGCTGAAGCTCCTTGAAGACTCCGCGCTCTGGAATCGCATGTGTCGAAGCTCCCGAGAGCTGATCGGTGAGCGCTATACCTGGCGCCAGCTATTCAATGGAATGCACGACGCAATCGATAATGTGGTTTATCGGCGAGAGTCGATACCTACCGAGGACAAAGGAGACGCATCCGCTCGATCTGAGTCAACGCAGACCACCGTCCATGGCAGTCCGGACCCTGTCTTACAGCATGTCTGAAGCTGCAGTAGACAGTAAGCGCTTCAGAGCTACATCCGAAGCAGCCTTTCGAGCACTATTGCTAGCCACCAGTCGTGGCGCCGGTATCGCCGCTCAAATGGGCGTACAAATTGCGGTGGGCGCTTTGGCCGGACCAGCCGGTATCGGCATTTTGCAGCTTCACTTTGCGTGGGGAACACTGCTTGGCGAAGTTGTCGGAGCCGGTGAGCCGACGCGCGCCCTACGCGATCACTCGATAGGCTACGCGCAGGGGCGCAGACGACAAATAGCCCGCGAGCTCACCCGTTCCGCGCTTAGAATTGTGTTGTTCGCGTTAGGCTTGTTCCTAGTGACCAGTACTGGCTGGTTGTTAATGAAGGCGGTCGGCTCGCCAACCAGCGCAAGCACCCTGCTGTTCTCTATTATGGCTTCTGCCCCTCTATTTGCGCTTGTTCGCCTCGCATCGGAGACCCTCAAAGCTGTCGAACGCCCGCTGGGGGCGGTTGCGCTGGAGAATGCAGCGATGCCCGGAACGATTCTCTTGTTCTGCGCAATCTTCGCGGCAGGCTGGCTTCGCGCATCGCCATCAAACATCTTACTTGCTGCAATCCTCGGGCTTCTTGCAGCGCTACTAGGCTTGCTCGCAACTCTGCTCTATGCCTTACACAAGGGCGATGACCGACAAACCCTTGAGCACACTGCACCGGCGCATTCGCGCCAGTTCAGACCTCGGTCGCAGTGGTATTTTTGGTTGAACGGATTGCTAAATATCGCGTTTTTACAATTGCCGTTCTTACTACTGCCGTGGATAGCGAGCGCCGAAGAGATCGGCCGTTATGCGGTCGCGCATAAGCTCGTAAACGTAATTACCACGCTGTTGCTATTGATGGCAGCGGTGTACGGGCCGCGCTTTGCTCGCGCCGCCGCAGCAGCCGATTCAGTAAGGCTTGAGCAGCTGCTGGCCCAAACTCAAAGAGTCTCCATGGCTGTGTTTCTTCCTACCTTAGCGATCCTTTGTCTTTGCAATAACGGATTGGCGAGTCTATTCAGCCTCGAGGCTGGAACACTGTTAACTCTTTTGCTGATCCTTGGCGCTGGGCAGCTAATCAATGCGGCAACTGGCTTATCGGGTGTCTTGCTAAACATGGCCGGCGGCGAACACTTGGAGATGCGTCTTCTGGTAGCAGCATCTGCAATTACCGCGCTGGGAACGGTCCCCTTGGCGAGACACTTTGGCGTAGAAGGTGTCGCAGCCGCGATAACGCTCGGTATCGCCGCTCGCAACACGGCGGCTTATTTCCTGGCAAAGAGGCACATTGAAAGCGTCAGCAAATTGGAGGAACCGAGTTCGTGAAAGACCTAGATTTCATCGTAATTGGCGCCCAAAAATGTGCCACAACGACCCTTTTTGAATTACTCCGACAGCATCCCTCGATCAATATGCCACTGGAGAAAGAGGTTCCTTTTTTTACCGGTAACGATTGCAGTCCCCGCGCTTGGGATGCATTTACCCAGCGTCATTTTCAACGCGCTGGTGGCGAGGTATGGGGTAAGGTCACGCCGCAATACATGGCCAATCCAGAAGTGCCAGCGCGCCTAGCGGCGCTTATGCCGAATACAAAACTGATAGCCGTTCTTCGCGATCCCATTGAGCGCAGTAAATCGCACTTTCGAATGGGTGTGCGCAGAAATACGGAATCGAAGAGTTTTAGCTGCGCAGTTCAAGATCGCCTGCAACCTTTAGCCTTGGCAACGGCAAGAGCGTCGAGCGCGCCAACACATTCACACGGCTATGAATCCGAGAGCGACTTCTATCTGGTTTGGAGCGAGTACGGGCGAATCTTGAGCTCCTATCGCAGACACTTTGCGCCAAGCCAGCTGCTTGTGCTCTATCTGGAAGATCTAAAGGCAGATCCCCATGGAGTACTCAAAAAGGTGCTCGACTTCCTAGGCTTAGACGGAGACTTCAGGCCGCGCGGCTTGGGAGAAGTAATGCACTCGGGGGGTGACCAGACGCGAATACCTCACGGCCTGCGAGTCTGGCTTCGTCAGCGCGGTCCGATCGCGTCCCTATGGCGGAGAATCCCAGATCATCAACAGGGTCGGCTACGATTTCTTTACGAACGTTGGAATAGCAAGAAAACGAAGAGCCCTCTGAAGCTCCCAAATGCCCTTGCCCAAGAACTGCAGGAGCACTTCGCACAAGACACACGTTTGCTACTGTCTCTTGGCGTACCTAATCCACCCTGGATTAGTGACTATGTAGGTAACGGCCCCCCGTAGGGCATGCTGGCGGTTTACTTAACTCATTGGGCGCTCTGACTAATAATCCTTGATCGAACCTTGTCGATGCTTTTGGTAACCGCGTTTCTTGGCTTTTTTGCGATCCAGATAAGTAGCGGGACGGTTAAAACGCTCCATGTGCTTTGCAACAGGATTCGGGCGCTTCTTAGAAACTTTCCTTTTCATCAGCTAGAACGGTCTGTATTGCACAAAGTGTGCTCCCTGCAATTTGCAATATTAATTGCGTATTGCAATTGCAAAATGCGATTTATACTAGGATCGTGATTAGTTTAATAGCGGACATCATACTAAACTATTGATTTAATTCAATTAATAGATCTGGCATTGTGCTTGCACTTCTATGGATGTTAACCATAGGAGATTCGCAAAGTGCGCAGTAATCAGGATCACATCAACCCACTCCAGGTGATTGCTTCAATCATCACGGGGCTGTTGATTCTGCTCGCTGGCCTTGCTCCCTACGCCTCAGCGGTAGCAAGTGATGAATTCTTACCGTTCATCGAACCCCTTCAGGTACTCCAAGAGCGAGCCTACGTCAGTTCAGCTCCAATCGGTCAGGATGAGCAGCTCGAATCGCCAGCCGTTCCGATTGCCATTCGAACGCTCGCGACCGACGTCGAGGAAGAGACCCGCCTTGAAGCTCTAGCAAAAGAGAAGCAGCAAGCCCTAAGCCTCGAAGAAACTGCACAGGCTCAGACCTTACAGGACGAGCTTGAGCAGTTTGGTTACGACATTTTCAATACGGCACCCAGCACTTTCGCACCGGTTGAAGGCATTCCTGTTCCCCCGGACTACCTTATCGGCCCCGGCGACAACATTGTTGTGCAACTGTTCGGTAAGCGAAACGTTGAGTACAACCTAGTGGTTACTCGTGACGGTAAGGTGCTGATCCCCGAATTCGGCCCGGTGGCCGTGGGTGGCCTAACGTTCGACGATGCGGAATCGCTCATCACCAATGGCTT
>JBCBZV010000197.1:0-5635 GCA_039815155.1 Pseudomonadota bacterium | reverse complement strand
TGGCACAGGGTCTAGCTACCTCGATCGACATACGTCGGACCGAGACATTCCCTCGACTAAACTCGAATATGCCTTCTGTCGCATCGATCCCGCAGGCGACCGAACGTTCTTCCACTTGGATTACGGTCGTTGCGGTTGTCTGACCGGCGAAAGAGCCGTCGAAAGACTCGACAAATATTTGTGAAGATACGGTGAAGTCGCCAGCCGTCAACCGTACTTCTTTGAGTGAACGCGCTGCTGCTTCGTCAAAGGCACACTGAATATTCTCCGTATCGTCGCCGGCACTCGGAGAGACAGTTACGATTGCATCCGTTTGACTCACAAAATCAGAATCACACGCATCGTTCTGCGCAAGGGAATGAGTGGATGAAAGAGCAACAAGGGCGGTAAAAAATAGCGCAGATAAGTTCGGGCGAATCAAAGTCATAGCCTCATTGAATATGCGTACTGGTAAAGCATTGCTGCTCAGCTTGACCTGTGCATCTGGTTTTCTGGAACGCTTTCTTCTCTCGTCATTCTAGCGATTGGATCCGTGATCTCGTCACGCCGTAGTTATCCGTAGTTATTTTCTAGTTTGATTCTCTTGCCTTTTGTTTTCCTTCTCTCCGCACACGACTCTGATGCTTTCTTCGCGTGAGGATCCTAGCTAAAGGTCGGTAAATCCGCAGCGCGATGCAGTCGCTCCGAGAATCAACCTTAGCTCGGGCTGGTATTTGGTAAGTATTGAAGACGATAGATCAGCGCTTATCGCGTTGCTCAACTTAATCACCTGGTTGAAAGCTCTGACGCGGAAACGGTCGAGGATGGACGCGAGAGTTTTATCGATTCGCGGAGCGGCTAAAGCGTCAGGATCGAGAAGGTTGCAACTGCAAGAGCATTTCCGATCGGAAGCGACTTTGCCTGTGACTAACATCACCCCCGGCTGACAGCGATCGGTTAAGTCTTCAATTCCACAGCAATTCTGTAATTTGAGTCCAGTTTATCCATTTGGGCGCACGGTCCTTCGATGTCCGTCCTAAGCGTTTTTTATTCAGCCCGACTGGGCAATAGCGGTGCGCATTTTGTTCAACACACCCAAAACCTTCGGTTCCTCTTGCAGCCAGAGCCAGTAAGAGTGCAAAGACGGATATGCTTTTAGTGTGTCCTGATGCGCAAACATCGGCAAGAAGGTTTCACAAAACAGCAGCGTAGGTGCTGCCATGCAATCTGCCAGCGTAGATACTCTCCCAACCGACTCAGCTCTTGCTAGCAAAGCTTGGCTGTGTTCGAGGCCGACAATTACATTGTTGAGCGTTCCGTTTACGATGTCTTCGTTTCTAGTCTGAGGGTCCATCTGACTAAAAATCGGTAGCATGGCGTTCATAACGTAGATGTCAAAAGACCGAGCTAATTGCCGAATTTCCGCTCGGCTCATTGGCGTTGAGCCAGCAAGGTTTGGTTTAGGGAAACGTTCCTCAATCCAATCGCAGATGACTTCCGACTCGATAATTACTCCGTCGTTTGTCTCAAGCGCAGGTATTTTCCCAAGGGGGTTAATTTGTTTGTATGCAGTCGATCCCAATCCGCCCGTTGGCTCGGCTAAAGGAATATGCACGTCTTTAATTGAGCTTTGAATGAGTACCCGCGCGGAAAAGGGCGAGAGATAAGAGGCGTAAAGTTTCAAAGCGATCTCCTAGGTGTCCTGCCGAACTGCGGAGCCGGCTCTTAGAGGAATACAGATTTTTTAGGGGGCTTTCTGGCGACTGTTTTCCAGGGCGAGACTCATGATTCCGGCGTTTCCCCGAGACCACAGTAAGTTTAAGGTCACCGAGTTGATCAACCAGCGTCCGTCTACTCTTTCTAGCTTGTCGAAGTAGTAACCTCCGATCGTATATTCCCGGTCGCCCTTGTCGTTATTTAGAAAGTGTGCGGCTTGCATATACATCGTAAGAGTCGCCCGATCGCCGTCCAATTCTACGATTGGGTTCGACATGGTGTGTTGCGTGGCCTCAAGACCGTGAAAGAGTGGTTTGATGCTCTCTATCCAGGACAACGCACTCATTTGCCCCGCGGTTGCGCCATCATAAGACGTAAAATCGACCGCTATTTCTTCCGTAAAGACTCCCCGGAAAAGACCCCAATCTTTGGTATCTATGCCAAGCGCGTATTCGTAGCGACGACGAACAATTTCCGTGTGATCTTCGAAACTCATGCGCTGTGTTCTCCTGAGTGGACGCCGCAAATGAAACGACTAATCTCCGATTTTCGGGTCCAATGGCAGCGGTGCCGAGTCAGAGGGAAGCAGCGATTCGGGGGCCGCTTCCTCGTAGTTCGGGTAATCTGTATAGCCCTCCGCCCCCTGCGTATAGAAGGTGGAAGTGTCGGGCCTATTTATGCCGAGATTTTCTCGGTAGCGGCGATCGAGATCAGGGTTTGCAATCACGGCTTGGCCGTACGCAACAATATCGGCTTGACCGGAGGCCACCGCCTGAGCGCCAGACATCTGCGTAAAGCCGGCCACCAACATTGCGGGACCATCAAATAGCGGTCTAAGAATTCCGTACACGTCCCAGTCCATTCCGAAATTCCCAAGTTGGAGGTAAGCAATGTTACGCTTCGAGAGTTCTTTAATGACATAGCTGAAGGTGGCGATTGGGTCGTCGTCGAAGACATCGTGGAACGACCAACCGGGTGACACTTTGACCGCCACGAATTCAGGCGCGGTAGCGTCAATCATGGCGTCTACGCAGGCCAAGAGGAAAGCCGCTCTTTTTTCCACGGATCCGCCCCATTCGTCGTCGCGGATATTCGCATTCTGACTAAGGAATTGGTGCGGTAGGTAGCCACTTGCGCCGTGTATTTCCACGCCGTCAAACCCTGCCTTTGCAGCCAGTTCAGCCGACCGCTTGAAATCGTCGATTGTTTCAAGAACGTCCGCGTGGGTCATGGCCTGCGGAGTTGGATACGGCACGCCTGTTTTAGGTCGAGGACAATGGATTGTGTAGTGGCGAGCTGTCGGGTCCGGTTGAACCGCAGAGGGTCCTCTTGGACTCTGCCCATTCAACATGAGAGGGCTAGATAGACGCCCGACATGCATTATTTGACCGAAGATCACGCCACCCTCTGCGTGTACCGCATCGGTAACGCGCTGCCATCCGCTTACATGATCCTCGTTGGTTAAGCCCGGCGTGAAAACGTATCCTTTGCCCATTTCGCTGGGGTAGATACCCTCCGTCACGATCATGCCTAAGCCGGCGCGCTGCCGATAGTGTTCTACGTTGAGATCGCTTGGTACCCCTTCGAGCGTGGAGCGATGACGTGTCATTGGCGCCATGGCCATCCTATTAGCGATTTTTACCCGACCAAGTAGTAGGGGTTCGAAAAGTGGACTCGCATCAGTCGCCATCGTTCTCTCTCGTCTCTCTTAATTCAGTGCTTGTTGCAGCGTATTGCGGGCGCCCGCCAGTTCAATCCTGTCAGCTTTGTTCGCGTAAACTAGCGAATAGCTCATAAGAAAAGTCAGTTTGATCCCGGGCCGACTTAGCCGGTACCGACTCCGGATTGTTGGGGATAATCAGAGGTGGATCCTCGATGGACGAGATATCAAGAGTGAGTTCGGTGACTCGCGTCATGTCACCGACGGAGGTTCTATGTCGTATCGCCCAGGTACCATCCACTTTTTCAAAAGCGTCGAGGTAGCGACCTTCACCGACCAAATCGTAGGTTCTGTCGTTATGCGGAATTCGTAAATGCACATACCAATAGCTTTCGGTCGCGGCCCGATCACCTTCTAGTTCGATCGTTATGTTGCTGACAAAGTGACGAGTTGCTTCCATCGCTGCATGAACAGGCCATAGCCATTCAATAAAGCCCGCTGCCGTGCCACTGTATAGAGGAGCGTGGTCATCTGTACCGCCCGGGTGCCAGCACGATAATGAAAGTGATTTATCCATCCGATCCAGGCCGCGACAGTATCGATAGATCACGTCTGAGATGGCTTGTCGATCCAGCAAGCTTTGTAAATCTTGATTCACAGCTTATCCTCGCAAAACGGCACCGGGCTGCCCTTACTTCCCGGCATCAGGGTGCACGATAAAGTCCGCGACCAACTTATTGACTACTTCAGCAGGGGTGTCGAGCACACCCTCAATGTTCTCTAGCAATGCCTGGTGCGTAAGTCGCGCGTAAGTGTCTGGAAAAATTGATGATTGTCCTTCTATAAACCCGTCAAGCATCGAGTTTGCGATATCGCGAGCGGAGGGTTTCGGAACGTCAAAGCCCTCCGCCATCCTGGTGGCAAAAAATCCCGGATAGCAAACGGAAACACGTGTCCCCAGTGGTGCTAGCTCGTGACGCATCGCTTGACCTAGCATGCTGCAGGCCGCCTTGCTTGCGCTATATGCAGGTGCGGACGGCACCGATACCAGTGAAGCCATAGAGGCAACTTGAATAACGGCTCCACCACCGTTACTCGCAAGGACAGGCGCGAACGCTCTTAGCAATTGAAGCGGCCCAAAATAATTGACTTCCATGGTTTGCCGAAAATCATCAATGTTCGGTTCCGGCAGAATCGGTTTTATGCAGGTGACGCCCGCGTTGCTAATTAGCAGGTTGGCATCCGCTGCAATGTTTGCTGCCGATACAACATGGTCTGGGTTCGTAACGTCGAGCTCTACTAAAACGACTTTTTCACCGTAATGGGCCTTGGTGTCGGTCAAGGTGGCCATGTCGCGTGCGCCTGCATATACCTTCGAAACACCTCGTTCAATCAATACGTCGATAAGCGCAGCGCCCAGCCCTCTATTGGCGCCGGTCACAACAGGAATGAATCGTTCGATCTGCATACTTAACTGCCTTTTTGTGGCACGAGATTTTTATTAGTTATAGACGCTCGTCGTCGGTCTCTTGGGACTTCAAGGGCGTTCGGTTTGCTTGTGCTTTTTCAATTCCACTTAGAGATACGGTGCGCGCAAGGGAGCCATTTATTTTTCTTCGTTCGGCGCGTAATACAAACAAAACAAACTGTACTGTTTTTATAATACGTCAAGCCAGCGAGGAAAAAAAGCACTGTGCCTCGAGTAATTAAAACGCATTCTTGATCAAACCAGCATTGCTCTTCGCGCTTTGCTAAGAATTTAGACCTGGCACTGGATCCGGATAGAACCCGTCTCAGATTGGGATCGTACTACTGCCGTTTCAGAAACAATGATCTGTGCTTGGAAGAATTCATGTGGGGATGTTTGTGTGGTCGAAGTAACGCCCCTTCGGCTGGCGGGGACAGAAGAGGTCGGCGGCAACTTCAAAAACCGTTATTGCTAGCTACCACCGATCGTGCACTCGTAGCCAATAATCGAGGTTGCCGGTCTCGATGAAGATCGTCAGAGAATGCTGAACCGAGATCCTCGTTTAGGCAAGTTCTCTGCATTAAACGAATTCAGTTTGTGCTCAGTTTCATCCAATGCTCTTAGGCGGAAAACGCTTTTGCGCAAGCCGGCCGAGCCATAAGTCGATCCGCATAGGCACTAAGTCTTGGGAAGTCTTCTTCAGTAATGATGCCAAGACGTTTCGACATAATGCAGGCGTGCCCCAGCATCGTATCCGCAGCCGTAAATTCGCCGATGAGATATTCACGGTCCCCTATGGCTTCCTCGACAGG
>JBCBZV010000210.1:0-4681 GCA_039815155.1 Pseudomonadota bacterium | reverse complement strand
TGCTCCCGCAGGATCGCGATGACCTGCTCCTCGCTGAACTTCGATCGCTTCATCGTCCGGTCCTCTCGCTCGGCCGGACTCTAGCATCAGATGGAGGAAATCTCGGGGGTCACAGCACCTCCGTTTCTCTTATGACTAGCTCACTCTCGCTCAGGGCTGAAATTGAAAAGCTAAGAGGAATAGAAATTGCTAGGAACAGCCCGCTTGCGATTAAAGCGATACTTTCTAGAGGTTTGCCCTCAACGTCAAAAAACCGGAGAGCAGTGCCCCGAAACAGCCGAAGTGCCCAAGTTGACAGAATATATAGCCATGAAAACAAGCTTGTCGTCAGGCTGGAAACGACGAACACAGAGAGGAAGTATAAGCCGCCCCCGTCTGTGAGATTTAGGATGATACCCGGCGAAAGAAGTAAGACAGCACCTATGTAGCCTCCTATTATGAGAAGCGACATAACGAGATCCGCTAGCAGCAAGGCCAAGGAATAGAGAGTGCTTGGTGATTGAGATAGGCGCTTAAGCAAGTACCGAGTTTGGAGAAGTGAAAGATAGTCTGGAATGAAGTTAATAAGGACGCACAAGATCGCTATGTAGGCGTAGCTCCCAAAGTCATCGCCGAAATCAGCGACGTTGAGGATCACATACGCTAGAACGATGGCTGAAACACTAATCAGTGATGTTATGCACGAGCGCAGGAAGCATCTTAGAGAGAAGTGGTCTTTTCCGTAGATGCTGTCAAAAAGCTGTATAAAGAGCTGATGCCATTCGTTGTCGCTCGAACCGATCAGCCAAAGAGCAACGTTGTCTTTGATTTCTTGCTTAAGATGACGGCTGACAAACTGAGTGAAGCCAAAAAAAATACAGCGGCCGCGATTAGGCTAGAGAGACCGTTAGCGTGGAAGACATCAAAAAGGGAATTCATGAATTTTGGTCCACAACTGAGCGCCCAGATTTAGAATTGTCCCCATAACGGGGTTCAATGCAATGCCTTTTTCTTGGGGGCGGGCTGTGACCTGCTCCAAACTTGTGCTTCGCAGGGGTGCATGCTCGTGGGTGCGCATTTGAGCCGACACTCGCTTCGGTCTGCTAAATGGCGGCAAAGTCCGCAGAGCCGCAGAACCGTCCTTTATGTTGAGGGTCGGGCGGCGCCACCTCGCGACCTAACACGCCTTCCCTCTTGGTTGCTTTTGGGCGATCGATGAATGTCTGCTTGGAGCCCAGTCTTCAAAATGCCGCACTTCGCTCCAAGGTCCGAGAAGCGCCAATTCCGGCCGTCGCGTCCGGCGCGCGGGAGCAGCAGGAACGTGTAGATATCGGCTGCTCGTGGGTGACTTGCCGAGCAGTCTTTGTGCGCGGTAAAGAGATAACTGCCGGGCATCACAATACTATAATTGGGCCTGACGCCACCCGTCGAACGTTCGTTCCAACATAGTTTCGGATTTCGTTTACGTTAGTTGTTTAGCAGCCTTAGCGGCGTCATTAAATCGTCAATAGACAGAAACGAAACATGACCAGAGGTCAATCAAGTCCTTCAGCTCAGTACTCACTAGACTCCCCTGCTTTCCGGGTCGATCGGCATCCCCTCATCACTAAGCAGCATGGGCTCTAGAAGCACTCGATCGACGTCTCGAGAGCTAAATCCTTGGCACAAGTCATTCCGCCGTTTCGCCTTCCTGCGGAGCTCTAGCCCATCGATGTACTCCTCCAGATCGCTCTCAAAGTCTTCTTTGTCAGCGTACTCAAAATACGCAATCAACTGAGTGTCGGTAACGCTGACCTCCTTTTGGTTCGCGCTGACTCCTGCAATCTCTGGTGTAATCCCGTTCTTGAACTGCATACGCCCAATGCTCTGGATGCAGCGCTTGAGCTTCCTCTCGTCGATTGGGTTCGCGCCAGCAAGGAACTGTCTTGTAAAGTCTCTTGCCAGGCCGTCAACACTGAAGCTGTTGTTGTAATATTGCTCATCACCCAAAAAGAACTCCCTGAACAGCCAGTGGCCAAGATACACTCCGTAGTCCGTACGCTCCGATGCGGTATATTTCTCTCTATAACTTAGGCTTAGTTTTCCGGTGGTAGTTTTAGTGACCTCTGTATGATCAATAGTGATATTCTGCAGCGCTGCTTTGGACTCGAGGTCCGGCAGATCATCTGCTATCAGTTTCCGAGATCTGTACTTCACGATTTCACGAGTGACAGAGAATGAAACGAGCAGATCCCTCAAGAACATAAATTCAAGTATCCGAGCGAAGTTTATATCCAAGAAACGATCTACGAGATACTGCTTGATTTCGACCTTAAATATCTCGAAACTAGATTCACCATCGAGTTTTAGCTGATAGTATAAGCGAGCAAGGCGATTGAATAGACCGATATCTCCATTGCATAATTCCGATATGTATTCTAAACATTTATTTTCAATAATCTGCGCCCCTGAGACCGAGCATGAATCTGTGATATATGAAAACAGATCCTCTTTTGACCACAATGGAACATAAAGTTTTTCGAGGCGGCCAGATAATTCTGGACTTAGTTTCTCGATATGGTAACGATCAATCCACCGACCGATTATTATAAATCTCAGATCAGACTGTTCCTCAAATATCAAAAGCTCTGAAGCTACAGCACTTTGCGTATTATCGCTTAAGAAGTCGAAGTTATTAAGAATTATGTACTTTGGCGGCTTAGTCTCTTTGATTAAGCTGCATACCTCGGTTCCTTTTGTCAAATCTGCCTGGAGTTCACGGTACTTACTCTCTAACTCTCCGGACGCATCGCCGTTGACCCCAATGCCAAACAGGTTCAGCGAAGCTTTTCCACCGAATTTTCCAGAACGCTTCTTCTCTAACGCAACACTATATCCACAATGTGTTAGAAGTATGCGATAGATGTCCTTTCTCGCCAATTTCGAGCGGCAGTCTACAAGCAGTGACTCATTGTCCTTGATCAAATTACGCAAGAGCGTTGTCTTGCCTTGTCCGGGAGGGCCGTACACAATTAAATGGCGACCTGTAACGAGGGAGTCGTTCAGCTGTGTTTTTAGGGAACTCCTGTCAAACGCTTTGGTATCGTCCATTGGTCCAGACTTCAGTATCTGGAGTTGACGCTGAATGTTGTCGCGTTCTTTCTCAATGGCAGCGGTCATACATCACCTTAAATTAGCAGCGTCTATGGGTCAGAGGGTTCGTCAGAAAGGATCAAAAAGGGGCCATCTCCTTAGTCTAGGCGCATTAGCATTGTAGCTGCAAGAGCGTCTACGTCTGCTTTCAACACCAATGGTGTGGAGGCGGGACCAGAGCCCTTAAGACAGCGTGCAAGAGCTTGGCGCGGTGCTGCACTGGGTAAGGTGGGGGAGGCCGGGTGGAAGATCGGGACCGGAGCGCTCGGCCAAGTAGTGAACGCGGCTGCAAAGGGGTACGCAGGGCTTTAGTTCCCAGATCATAGAAACTCCGAGTCGGTTGAGGTCACGATCTGGCGTCAGCCTAGAAGGCGCGCGGTCGCCGTCAGGCATTGGGGACATCAACACATAGGAGCCGAAAACGGCTTAGCTTGTGCAGCGAAGCAGGGCTTTGATGGCCTCGTCACCGTCTGCCTTGTAAGGAGCGCGAACGGTTGCAACAAAGTGACCCGCCTTGCTTTCCTCGAATAGCACAATCGCCCCGTATATCGTTCCTGTGTAACCGGATGAAGCTGTTACCTGAACTTCGGCCTTTTTTCTGCTGGGCACAGGTAGATACTGAACATTGGGGGCAAACGTGTAATCAGCTCTTTGCATCTCAATCGCGGTGCACGCGGATGCGTCAAGGTAACTGCCTTAAATTTCTTTGCAAAGTTGGTAACTCGTTCTCGACGTCAGTGCGGCTAGTGCATGCGGCCAGGACGGCCACTGCAATAATAGATCTATTTAAGCGCATATGTGAACGTACCTGTCTTGCCATTTGAAAGCTCGAAAGTGCCGGCGCCTGATTGAAAGTCATCCGATCGACTAACTTGCGCCAGCCCGGTCAGGCCCCGCAGGCAGTCCAGTGGAACGCTTAACTCTGGGGAATGGCTGAAGGCGTCATACTCGCCGCGGCACACCCGGCCATCTGGAAGTTCAATGCGGACGGTGCCCCCGCTCAAGCCACCTGATGCGACGCCTGTGAACGGCTCGCCACTATCAAGGTTACCACTGATCGCGGCGCTAGCGGAGCATCCGGCCGTGAGGCCAGCTGCGATCAGAGCGGCAATCAATCTATGCGTCGCTTATCACCTCGAACATCTTTGCCAATTGTCCACAAGCTAACGGTGCGAGCGAGCATCCACAACCGCCCACGATGATCTGACAGAGGGTCTGCGGCCGGCGGGTGCGGCCTCATCGATCACGGCCATGGGTATTGGAACGCGGCGCTCCCAATGGTTCATAACGAGAACGACCCTAGAGTTAGTCCGGGACTATTCCGGGACTTTCAGGCGTATCCGGGGGCATTCTGTCGTCAGTGGTCGCGTTCCGTTCTCAAGAGCGTAGATCTGTGTCGCCGCTATCTATTTGGTTTTTAAGAGAAAAGTGGAGCGGGCGATCGGGATCGAACCGACGACATTCAGCTTGGGAAGCTGACGTTCTACCACTGAACTACGCCCGCGCTCGCTTCCGGCTACTGGATGATGGCGGATCGGTCAAGGCAGCGGATGCGGGTTCTAAGGCGACC
>JBCBZV010000071.1:0-21793 GCA_039815155.1 Pseudomonadota bacterium | reverse complement strand
CCCTGCTTGGCCAGGAGTTCAAATGTCACAATTGAGTACTTCTCCATGGTTTACATATGATATCAATGAATCAGTAGAAGTAGGAATTGTTTTTAGTGATAATGGAAAATCTCGATGGCCTCCAAGGGCTCAGCGGCAGCATCGGCAACTCCCTGTGGGTCTATGACAATCCGCTCATCCGCGACCTCGACGGTCTCAGTGGGATCAGCGGTGAACTGCTGGTCAATCTGCAGATCTACAACAACGCTTCGTTACAGAACATTGATGGTCTCACGGGCCTGGCAGGCGGCGTCGGGAACTTGTATTTCTTCAATAATCCGCAGTTAGCCAATCTGAATGGACTCTCGGGAATTACCAGCGTCGCCGGCAACCTCACGATGGACACACTCCCTTTGCTACAGGATCTGGCCGGGCTCAGTGCACTGGCGGGAGACGTCGGCGGGAGCCTGATAATTGCCCGCAATACAGCGCTGGACAATGTCGATGCCTTGAGTGGCCTGACCGGCATATTGAATGCCATATATCTGCAAGACAACCCGGCATTGCGCTCTCTGGCAGGACTGTCGGGGGTGATTGGCGCGTTGGGTGGTGATCTCTTTGTGACGCAAAACCCGAGTCTTGAAACCCTAGAAGGCCTTGGCGGGCTTCGCGGCCCGATCGGCGGGACGCTGCAGATTTTTCAGAACAGCTCGCTCACGACGCTGAGTGGATTGTCTGAGGATCTGTCATCTCTGGCCGGAGACCTATTTCTAACCTCTAACGCGCTACTACAGGATTGCGCAGCGCTGGGCCAGCTTCTAGGCGCACCCGATGGTCCCCCGGCCGATGGTGTAGGGGGCAGCATCAACATCTCGGGCAATGCATCGGGCTGTGCGACGGAACAGGAATTGCTGGCCTCTGCTGATTTACCAGGCTCCGGTCTGCCCATCTGGCTGTTGGTACAGGGTCTAGAAAACTGACGCGGAGCTGTGCGGGACTGGAGGTCTGCAGCCCTTGTTTCGGAGTAGGGCAAGCAGCTCTCCTGCCGTCACCCAGCGCTGGAAACAACAATTGACTCTGGTGAAAGTGTACTTGTCTATCCACGCTTCGGCAGATATGTTAACTCTCACTCCGATTCCGGTACCGATCGTAGCAAGCTGCTACCGATCAGAGGATGCCTGGGGCTTGTTTGCGAGAAGCCAGCGCTACCCAGCGACGCGAACTGGAACCCATCGCACAAATTCAGAACAAAACAGCCTCGACCGCTTTGCAGACGGTGAGATAGCCAATATCGTTAGTTGCTGATATTGCGGCAGAGCTGTTCGCGGACAGCTAAGAAGCACAGCGGGACGAAAACATCTGTCGAAGAGTCCAGCTGGCTACCAACACATAAGAACTGCAGACGAATGAGCCTTCCGATTAACCCTTACGGTCTTACAGCCGCATTGCGCGATCTGGTGTCTCCCCAGGAGCGCGCGTTCCTGATATCGCATATGCGTGCAAACACAAGTTTGCTAGGTCATATTCTCAATTCGCACCCGCAAGTCGATGGCAGTTATGAACTCCAGAATTCCTACGACGGTCGCCTGAGTCTGCTGCGACAGACGTATCTCTACTTCAGCGGCGAAGGTACGCTCCGGCGAAAGCGATACCTGTTCGACAAGCTGCTGCATAACAGCCTCAGTCTGTCGCCGCAGATAGCACGGCGCGCAAAGATTCTGGTTATGGCCCGGGAGCCGATCGCTACCGTTGAGAGCATTGTGCGACTCTTCAGTCGAGATGAGGATCATCCCTTTTCGAAGCCTGATAGCGCCTTGGGCTACTACGAACGCAGGCTGGCGGAAATCATCCGAATCAGCGAGCGCATTAAACAGCGATGCCTGTATGTGGATTCCGACCAGCTCCGAGAGACACCAGACGTTGTGCTCGCCCGGCTCAGCGACTATCTGGACCTTGGTGAATCACTGCGCCCGGAGTACACCTTGAACAAACATACCGGGAAGCGCGGCAAAGGCGACTCTTCCTCGAATATTTTTAGCGGCAAGATACTGGGTCGCGAAAAAAAGATACCGCAGCGCTTTGCGTCGCTGGACTACGCCCGGGCGGAGGCACTGTTTCAGGAACTGCAAGCCCAACTTGGCGGGCAGTAAGTTCTCGATGATCGTGGAAAGAAACAACACAGTCAGTGCGGCTGCCGAGGGTTCGTCACCTCAGAGGACGGCCTTTGTTTTCTTCGGTCGCGCCGATGATCCGAGTTTTGAGCGGAAGCTGAAAAAGATATCCCGCTCTCTCACTGGTTCCTTGGCTGTCTACGGGATGAGCTTTGTACCCAGTCGCACAGAAGCCGGCTCTGTCTTCCAGCATGCTGGGATTAAACGGATTCACATCACATACGTTGATTTGCAGGAAAGGTACGCCCATCTGGGCGCAAAGTGTCATGCCGGCGCGGACTGGACCATCATTCCCGGAAATCTAGATTTGGTGCAAATGTTTTGCGCGGATGCGTTTCCCGGCCATCCGTACTACTGGTTTGCAGAAGATGACGTGGCGTACAACGGGGACCTTGCATCGCTGATCAATTCGCTTGCCACGGATCCCAGCGACGTTATTGCGACCAACCGTCGAGCTATTCCACCGAACTGGTGGCATCGGCAGTATCTCAAGCTCCCGGAAAAGAGCGCGGTGAGCTTTGAAGAATCAATTTTCTTGCCGTTCTTTCGCGTTTCTGCGCGGTTTCTTGCGCACCTGAAGCAGCAATACGAATCCGGGCTTTCTGGACATCACGAGGCTACTTGGGTGTGGGCCGTGGACGAGGGCGGTTTTTCCTATGCCGACCTGAATACGGCAGCAGGGCGCGAAGTCTATACTGCCCAAAGCCGCTCGATTGATCTGTCGCCGGGTAGTTTTGTCTATCGTCCGGTAAAGATTCTGCCGGGTTTACGCAGGAACACGCTTTATCACCCGGTCAAAGGTATTCGTGAGTGCGTGCGCGATGTTCGAATGCGATGCCAAAGAGCCCGACGGCGAAAGAGCCAATCAAACAGTGCTTCCTAGCCCCTGTAGAACGTCAGTGAAGCAATCGGCGGCGGGCCCCGGCATATCAGTCTGCACTCCGGGCTTCCCTCCGCATCCTAAGCAGCCTGAACAGGCGGGGCAATGGCGGCATTCGCAGAACCTCAATTACCTGATTAAAGCTTAGTCTGCCGCGAAGGTATCGTTCGATCATGACGCTGGGAACTTGCACCCTGTCCAGTCTTGTAGCCAGTTGCTCTATATCAACGTTATCGGGCGCGTAGCCCAGGCGATTGCTCAGGTTAGCTGCGCAGAGTTGCTCCAACCTCGCGGTGTCCGTCGCGTAGCTTAATTCTGGAAGCGACACCTTCAAATCCTTAAGCACGGCTTGGCCAAACCGACTCTGAAATGCGTGTAGATAGAAGCGTCCCGGCAGGCCTTGCATCGAGTCGCTATGAAACAGTCGTGAAAGCTCCACGTCCGCCGCCTTTGAGCTCTTCGTAACTCGCGAAGTTGCGATCTTGTTTAGCAGATCAAAGAGTCCCCGGGTTGCGACGTGAAGCACGAAGCAGTGGTCGTTCCTGACGCGCATACGCACTTCGTCGCTCTCCATCTTCAAGTCAAAACGGTGGTTTCCAATCCGCTCGACCTGAGCGGTTTTCGCCATAGTTTTTTCCTCGCTACCCGGGAAGAGATAGCCGTCTGACACAATATCCCGGATTGAAGAGCGCGAGAGGTCGCGGATACAGGGCGCCATGACCCAGCGGAACAGAAAGGCGTCCGCGACATCGGGTCTTTGCCCGTGCGCCGCTACGAATTCATGAAGCGTACGACCGCCGAGGTACAAAAACTCGTCAAGATCAAGGTGGAGCGTATAGGTTTCCGTGATGTGGCTCAGTGCGAGTTGCGCACACTCGTCCGCAGAGTAAGTGGAACCGTTGTTGTTCAGGTGCGTGACTGCCGCTGCAAACTCGCCAGCGACGCTGCGGCGGATTTCGTCTCCGTTCTCAGGTTCGGTGTTTACAAGGAAGAAGCGGTCTACGCCCAGGGTGCGGTAGTACGCCAGGAACTCGTTGACGAATGGTACTTCGCAGAGCTGCAATCGACAGACCAGCGCGAAGGAAGGCGTGTTCATGGTCTGCTCTCCATCTGCAGGTTCGGACGAAAATCAATTGAGAGCGTAACCATGCACCTTTGCTGCCGGGTCATGGCGGTTTTTCCAGCACCGAGAGAACATGTGATGGCAGCGCAACGCTCCGATGACTGGCTGTACAATTGTGTTGCTATTGCTTCATTCAACCAGCCGTTCGAACCATAACCATACCCAGCTTCCTGCGCCAGTATCTGGCGGGACGGCTACAGATGCCGGCTTCGCTTTGGGTATACAAAGCTGTGAGCAAACGAACGAGCTAAGCTAACGTTGCGCCCGGTTTCGTCTTCTTTATCACTGCGATACCCGTTGCATAGACGTATTCCGCAAATTTCACAGCATCTGATTCTGAAACGCCCTCCTGTTCGAACGTCCCTGACCAGAAGAACCGTGCCCGCTCGGCGAGGGAAAGACGTGTTCGGCGGTTACTTTGGGCATAGCTGCAACCCGCCGTGGTGACTGCGCCTATCGTAGCCCACGAAGCGTCCAATCCTCCGGGTAGGCGAAATAATCCCTGCTTTTCTGCAATGGCCATTCGCTATCCGGCCCTCACGCCTTCGGTCATCATCGCCGAGGTCGCCGAGCCTGCCCCTGCGCATAAATGCCAGATCGATCCGTACTGCGCCCCTTCTGATCGCTATAGATGGTTTACCTGAAGCGGAGACACGGTCGACCCCATCAGACCATTCCTGATGGAGCGAAAAGTGAAGTGAGGTTTGGACGGTCCCACAGCCAGTCGTCGTCGATCTCGAGCTGCGGCGGCGCACGGGACGGCAGGAGCATCGCCACCAACGGTTGCAGAACCTTCGCATCGATGTGCGCCAGGATCTTCTCTATCACTGCGGCCTCTTCGATGCTGGCAAGGTCCTGCCCCGCGAGCGCAGCGAGTGCTTTGGGCATTATCTTCACAGTGCCGCCGCATTTTGGGCAGGTCTCCACATCGACAAGGTGAATTGATGCGCAGCATCAATAGAGGGTGCCCTGGGGCATCCGGAAAACCCGCCGCAGGGTGGCGCACAGGGATGTGCGCCATCAACTCCAGCGGCAGAAGGGTGAACACGCAAAGCCCCTGCTGGGACCAAGAGCGATGCGATAGGTGATGGAGGCACCGTGCAGCGGCGCCGGTCCATCGGCCTTGAAGGCGTCCGCCCAAAGGAAGTCATTCTCCACATCACGCTTCAGCAATCCCTGCCTCGCCAGGCGGTGGATCGGCCACGAGAGTTCCTCGCCCGTCAGGGCCGCGACCCGCTGGAAGCCCAGTCTCGCATCGCTGCGCCCGGTTTAGACACCGTTGAGGAACAGCATGTGCCAGTGAATATTGAGGTTCAGCGCGCTGCCCAGTGTTGCTAATGATGTAGTACATGGCGGCGTGGTCGGATGCCCGGCAAGTCTCCTGGCAGGACTCTGGACAGGGAAAGGATCCGCGATCGATGCATAGTAACCTGGTGATCTTGCGGAGTACTAGCACGAGTTGCGCTATCGCCGTTTCATTTTGAGCGCAAAACAGACGACCCTAGTCGCTTTGTAGTCTTTGATCGCTCGCAGGAGATTTTGTAGCCTCCAGGCATGGTGCTATTCCAATCAGGCTTACGCCGACAACAACCAGCAATCGGTGATCAGGCGCTAAAGGCGGTAGCGATAGTCGTCTTCATTGCCACAATCCTGATCGCGGATTGCCTGTTGCTACAGCTTATCAATGGTGAGTTGCAGCTCTTTGACGTGATCGGATGGATGCTAACTTCATTGCTACCCTGCATTGGCGTCGCAGCGATGACTTACCGGTTTCACTCTGACCGTTTTGCACTAATAACGATAACCATCTCTGGTTTATTGGTCATGCTAGCGTTGGATCTCGTACTATTTCCCCCATCGGCGGATTTCGTTTCAGATTTACTGGATCGGACTCGGGCCAAGTTACCACTGGCAATATCTTTCGCATTTGCCGGGGTCTTTGCCCGACTTCCGTCGACGCGCAAACGGAACTCTCCAAAGCAGAACGACGATAACGGAGTGTTAGAGGAGCTGCTGCGGGCCCATGCATTGCGAGCTGCGGGAAACTATGTCGAGGTTCGTGGACCAGCGACAACATGTCTTGTCAGACTGACGATTGCTGGAGCGGTGGAGCGGCTTTCGGCTCACGGCTATGTTCGTATTCACCGATCCTGGATCGTTAAGGCAGCTGCGGTGGTCGACGAGGTCCGAGACCGACATGGTCTCAAAGCACTGCGTCTTGAATCAGGCGATCTGATTCCCGTGGGTAGAACGTATCGTCGGGAGACATACAAACTTATCGCCGCACGTCATTCGTCCCACACGTCCTGACGTCTATCACAAATCGGTTGCAAGTCCCGACGTCTACCGCTGAGATCGATAGGGTCGAACTGAAAGAGAAACGGTCTGTCGATGGCGATCAAGTTTACTCCTGCACTCAGAGGGCTCGGCGTTTGTGCGCTGTTCGCTGCGCTCACTACTTTTCTCAATACAATGGCGCCGAAGTTCTATGAGGCGAACGGGTTCGATGCCGCAGCGGCGCTAATCTACAACCCGATCTATGCGGCTAGACAGTGGATACTGCTGGTACACCCCGCGTTTACCCTATTGTTGGCGCTCGGCTTCACACTAGCGATCTTTGAACGGTCACCGGGGCGAGCATCGTCTGGGCTTGCATTTGCGGGTGTCGAGAAGATGACCGAGTTTGTCCTCGGTGTACTGATACTATTCGTGGTCAATGCGCAGTGGAAGGCCAGCTACCTCGTTGGCGATGGTTCCGTATCCGCTGAGGACCTCCGTGGGCGCATCCAAATCTTTTACGAGTTGTTGTCTGGACTGTATTTTTTGCTTTGGTCAATGTTCATACTGTCGACCGGACTGCTGGTATCAGCGCTCAATAGAACAGACAGCCTAGAGTTGGCGGTGATACTTACGGCCGGACTCACGATTCTACTGACGGTATTTTTAATCCTGGGGCGGTACGCCGGCATGAGCGCATGGACAGATTCAATAGTGTATTGGTCTTACGGTCCAGTACTCACTGTACACCGACTGCTCATCGGGTTCTGGCTACTCAGGCAATCGAGCCTACTGTCTTGTCGCTGACTGATTCGCACAACACCAATGAAGCGTATCTTGATTGATCCCGGACCTAACCAAAGCAGCACAGCCAAGAGTCACTGCACACATGAGTAGTAACAGAAAGAAATTCTGCACTTCAGGGAGGACCAAGGTGGCGTATCCAACAAAGCCTGTGACGACAAGGTTGACGACGAACCAACTACTGCTCGCTATTCGGTCAACCTCAAGTCTCACCAATGCTGAGTGCCCGACAAGACTACTCAAAGCGATCATTAGGCCAGATCCTACAAACCAGAGACGAGCTACCTCGCTTTGAGTACTTGTAATCAGGCCGAACAAGACATGAGCACCGCCCAGCAAGCCCACAAAGCAGTAGAGCGTTTTTAGCATCTTAATCACGAAGCATCTCTAATCACTCTTCAGTTACTCCCCAATGCCGCTCCAGTGACATCGCAGCAAATTCCACTGAAGCTACACGAAATCATACAGCAAAAACCGCTGCAAGCGATAAGCCCTGAGGCCTTCCGGTACCATCCCGGCGTCCACATCATTCTGACGACCATGCCATATGCGCCTTAACCGTCGCAAGAATGGGGCAAAACTCGGAAATGCTGGTTGGCGTGATTGGCTCATTCGATGAAAGCACTAACCTGAACTGTGGTGAACGGTACTCATTCCTTGGCCGCGCGTGAGACTTTCATCGCCTCGGGTAGTGCCCTGGTCGGTGGCACAAGACTTGCCCGCGGAAGTCAGTGAAAGTCGGGGGACTGGAATGGCTAGCCGGGAAACACACCGAAGGTCTGTCACGCTTTATCGGGTACAAAAACGCTCATGCTTGTCGTTCTGATTCCCCTCACTGCTGACACCGGCCTGCAGGGAGAATCCTTCGGCCTTAGCGATCCGCTCAATACCAGGATCAGGCCGCTCCAGCGAGCGTATGGTGTGGATCAAGTGAGTAGATCAAGGAGTGAAGATTGTCCGGTAGACAATACTCACCACCCTGCCCACGGCTTTTGGGTGGGTGACAGACAGGTGGCGCGGGGGAGGCGGGAACTAGCTCTCTGTTTAGGAGGTAGCTAAAGTCGGACACGAACGAGCTAATTCAAACTGGCGAGCTCAATTTTCACCGGAATTGCTCTCATGATCGGTATCCCGCTGCGTTTGTCGAAAAGGCGATCATTAAATGACAAACTACCTGTGTTTCCACCGGCGTCGAGGGGGATCATCATCTTCATTGGGATTGACACCCCAGGCGTGCGGAACAGACAGGCAGCCACGACTAAAATCCGCAGCCTAAACCGCGACGCATGTTATGGGGGCTCGCGCTGACTCGATCTTGATTATGTCACCAGCCGTTACGCCGACGGCGGACATATCTTCCGGGTGCATGTAGGCAGGGTGGTGAGGCATGCGCTTTCTTTGCAGCCTGGATTCGTGCCAACAAGAGTTGTAAACCTCTTTAAGCCGGCGGGATAGTAGGCGGAAAGGAAACTTCGTTTTGTCCGGATCAGAATCGAGCTGCTTTGCAAACTGTGACAGTTCGTCCAGCATTGCTGGATGGCCAATATTCAATTTTTTTGCCCAATCATCTGGCTTTGACGCAACAGTCTCTGCCTGTCGTGCAAACACTTTACCTTCAACAGCTTCAGGATCATTGCGAACGTATCGATGCGAGATAGGGGAGCACTTCAGAGTAGCGTCCCAGGCGTCGAGCGGGTCGGGTTGCGGGGTACCCGCGGGGAAGACGGTTCTATGCTGTTCCGCTTTTTTCGAGTCGATGATCGCCTTCGACTTGACCGAGAGCTCCAGCGGCGGCCATCAGCCAGGCAGCCGCCTTTGGCAGAATCATGTGCAGGGTTGTCCGCAAGGAATGCATTGGAGGTGTCCTGTGCTCGAGGTGGGGCGACCCAGGATAGCATCCGAGGGCGCTTGTCTTGCAAGGGCGTGTCGGCTCAAAATCTGGACGTCTCTCCCGCCCCCGAGGACCCCATGCGCTATCTGGTGATTGAAGACGACGCACAACTGCGCGCCTACATCGAAAAAGGCCTCCGAGAGTCAGGCCACACCGTTGACGTGGCTGACAATGGCAAGGACGGTCTATTCCTGGCCACCACGGAGCGCTACGACGCCCTAGTCATCGACTGGATGTTACCGGGCGTCGACGGCATCACAATTCTCAATACGCTGCGTGCCAGTGAGAACGCCGTGCCTGCGCTCATGCTCTCGGCGCGGAGCGATGTGGACGACCGCGTGCGAGGCTTGAGGTCTGGCGCCGATGACTATCTCGTCAAGCCCTTCGCATTTGAAGAGCTTCTTGCACGACTGGAGGTCATGAGCTCACGCCGCGCCACGGGCGCTACGGAGATCACGCGACTGAGTTGTTACGATCTGCAGATGGACCTCCTTGCTCATCGGGTAAGCCGGGGCGGCGTCGCTATCGATCTAAATCCGCGGGAGTTCGCGCTTCTCGAATACCTGCTCCGCAATAAGGACCAGGTTGTGACCCGGACTATGCTGCTGGAGAACGTGTGGGACTATCACTTCGATCCCCAGACCAACATTATCGATGTTCACATCAGTCGCCTGCGCCAGAAGGTCGACAAGGGTCAAGACCAGGTTCTGATTCATACGGTCCGCGGCGCGGGTTACCGCTTAGGCGACCGCGCTTGAAACACCTTGTAGAAAAATTCCTTCACAGCTCAAGCTACCAGGTGGGCACGGTGTTCGCCGCGCTCATGCTCCTGGGCATTCTATTTGTTTCCTACTGGCTGGTTATCGCGAGCGGCGATACGTTGCTCCGCGAGTCCGAGGAAGCGGTTCGCTCGGAGCTTCGTGGTCTCATTGCAATCAATGAGGCGGCGGGACCCGCAGCTATGGCTAACCTTGTCGGTCGCCGCGGCAAACAAGACCGCGCTTCTGGTTTTTTCTATGCGATGCGGGACGTCGATGGGACCATCAGTGCCGGCAATATTTCATCGTGGCCGGGACCCAACGTCGAGCGTCTCAAAGAGGGATTGGTGCTGTTTGAAATCGGTGACGAGGTCATGCCCGGCGCAGCTCAGAGCCCGCGTCTCGGGAGCGAACACCTAGACATTATAGCTAAGATTCATCGCTTTGAATCAGGGGTTGAACTTCTGGTGGGGCGCAACGTGGACGACCTGGAAATCGCCCAGTTCGTCGCCCGCACTTTCGGCTGGATTATGATTCTGATCCTAGTGTTGATCTTCGCGCTCAGCTACGGCGTCGCCTACTACGTCGCCAGTCGCTTCGAGCGTATTGCTGCGACTACGGATCGCATCATAAAAACAGGCAACCTTGCGGAGCGGCTACCGGTGGATAGCACCTGGGACGACCTGAGCCAGCTCTCAGTGCTGCTCAATCGCATGCTCGCGGAGTTGGAACTGCGGGTGGATGGCATCAAGAGCGTCTCCGACAGCATCGCTCACGATCTGCGAACACCGCTCATGGCGCTGCGCGCCCGCATTGAAGAGCGTACAAGCGGCGAAACGCAGGCCGCGCTGCTCGAGGAACTCGACGGGACCCTAGGCGTGTTCCAGAGCCTGTTGCGAATCTCAGCCATCGAGGCGGGCAAGCAGCCCCTGAGCTTGGCACCGGTGGAGCTAGATGCGCTGGCCCTGGATGCCGCGGCGCTCTACGAACCCCTGGCCGCGGAGGCGAAGATTGAGCTGCGAACCTGTGCTTCGCCGACCACCGTTCAGGGTGATCGAGACCTGCTGTTCCAGGCAATCGCGAACGTCCTGGACAACGCCATAAAGTTCACCCCCGCCGCGGGTGAGGTCGCGCTGACTGTTACAGGTTCAGACACCCACGCCGATATAACTGTCAGCGACACAGGTCCCGGTATCTCACCGGCGCACAGGGCGACGGTCATGGAGCGTTTTCGGCGCCTCGATGGCAGCCGCAGCGCACCGGGCAACGGCCTGGGTTTGTCCCTAGCCCAGGCCATTGTGCACCGCCATGGAGGTTCGCTGAGCCTTGACGCTGGGGAGCTGATCGCCGGCACGGGCCTTCGGGTAACAATCACGGTGCCGCGTCGGGCGATGGCGGTGGGAGACTAGACACCCCAGCGCCGAACATCGATTGGGAACTAAGACGCTGCCGCTCAGTTTCTCCGAGAACGAAAAACCAAGCTACGGTCTGCGTTCCATAAAAATAGTGACTTCGGCTACATCTAGGCCAAACTTCTGGATGTAAGACCGGTTTATGATGCGCTGGTCATCGAGAGCCAGGATCCAGTCTTCGAACTTGACCCGGTAGGTCTTTTCACCCACCGGCAGATCCATGGCGTAGGCCCAGCGGAAGGCATTCCCAAAGCTGGTTCCGACGGCGCTCTCGAGGATGTCCCCCGCAGTACCGGTGTAACTGCCATCCGACGCTCGGTTTATGGTCCATACCCGGTCCGTCACGCCCTCTCCTAGACCATAGGTAAACGACTCATCAAGCGTCAGCGTGTCGCCAGTTACGGTGCCGCGAATATCGACAATAAATCGTTGAACAACCTCGCCGCTGCGATTCTGCACGATTCCCCACGCCCGTACGTCTCCTTCAAAGAATCCGAAAAGATCGAACGCCGGATCTTGGGTTCGGTAGCGAGAACCGTCGAGAGTTGTGGCGCAGCCGCTTGCGAAAACGCATGCGATCAGTAGGTACCTGGCATAGTTCATGATCTGACTCCCAATAGCCGATCCCGAAACCGTGGCTCGGAACTTTTAGCGCCCAGCCAAATGGCAAAAAACGCGCGAGTGAATGCTGGTTCGCGGATTTCGCCGATAAACCGCCCATCGAGATAGAACTGCGTGTGGGCGTTGTCGTCTGCAACGCCGATGATCTCATCGCTATTTGCCACATCGGGAATGATGGCTATGAGATTTTCGTACCACCGGGCCAGCGTGCGTTCGTCAGAAAAACCCTGCTTTCGAATCTCTGCGATGGAGCGCTCGGCGATTTTGACGCCTTGTAGACTCCGAAGATACGTAAGCGACAGGGCAAAAGGGTCGCCGTCATTCCAGATGCCGCCCGGCGCATAGAGTTGAGCGTCGTAGACGTCCCAGAATAAAACCTGCATGCGGGCCTTGCCCACAAGCTCCATATCGTCCAGGGGATCTATATCCGGCCCGTTGACAACAGCCATGACAACGTCGGCCATCAAGCATGTAACAGCAAACAGTGCGGCTCGCAGGGATTTTAGGAAACGACTCATGAGGATTCTTCCTGTGTGGTAAGTGGATAGGGCCCGGGGGGCATTGGACGCAGGACATGGCCGTTTGCCATCGACGTCAGCCATATCAATAGCGGTGTTACCGTCAGCCAGCACAAGCTGATAACGATGGCCGTTGGGAAACTACCCAGGGGAAAAACCACGGCACCGAGACGTTGAGCTGCGAGATAAGTCAGGGGAGCGAAGAGCGCCGCTGCGATTGTCATTAGGCGCGGACGCTGGACCATAAACGTCATGCTGTGGCGCAAGGTTCCTGCGAAACCCACCCAGATAGCGACGTGCCACAGGGGTATGGGTAGCCAGCTCTCGCCATCGAACTGAAAATAACCCGCCATCGCAAGAAGCGCGTCAACGGAACAACCAAGGGCAGCGACGGCGATCATCAGAGCGATCTCACGTCCCCAGGTACCCACGAGGCCCAGGTGCATAAGGAGCAGGATTCCCAGAAACCATTCGTAGGCGGCACCACCCAGGACGGCGGCAAACCAGGTCAACTGGTACCAGGCGAAGTTAAGGACTCTACTGTAAGGATGATAGTTCACTACGACACCTCCGCTCGGCGTGCCAAGCGGCGGCACATAGCCACTTGCATCGCACTGGGTAAGGCACCCAAGATCCGCAGCACACCGGCGAACAGAGCGGGAAAGTAACCGCTGCTATCACGGTTGTGGATGCTCTTCAGGATGGCCTGTGCGGCTTCCTCGGGCTCGACACGCATGGGCATGGAGAATTCGTTGCGATCGGTAAGGGGTGTGCGGACGAAGCCTGGAGACACGCTCTGAACGGTAACTCCGCGGGCCTCAAGGTCAACCTGAAGGCTCTTGGCCAAGTAATACACTGCCGCTTTGCTGGCACCGTAAGCCTCACTCCGCGTGAATGGGAGCAAACGCGCCAGGCTGTCTACAAAGACGATCTGACTCCCCGGCCTCGCCTGCGGCAACAGCTCCGTGAGGCAATTGACCACAGAGAAGAAATTCGCATCAAAAACGCGGCGAAAGAGTGCCGGGTCCCAGTGCTTTACATCGACATATTCGCAGACGCCGGCATTAAGCACTGAAACATCGGGCGCCAGTCCTGAAAGGGCACGCGCGCAAGCCTCCTCGTCGAGCAGATCAAAAGCCAGGGTCTCGACACCCGTCACTTCTTCTCGGAGTTGGGCGAGACGCTCTTCATCGCGACCGCAGGCGATGACCCGCCATCCATCCCGTACCGCAGCGATAGCAGTGGCGCGGCCGATGCCGGAGCTGGCGCCGGTAATCAGTATGCTTCTCACGCCGCCATCCTCCCCCGGATGTACCGGACAATGGACCCGAGGATCGGCAACTGCTCATAAATCATCGCGCCCATGTCGTAGTAATCACGCTGGTACTCGATGCGGTCATTGCGTATGCCTAGGACGCTGCTGCCATCCACGTCGATAGCGCCGCCCCTATTCAGTCGCGGGCTGCGAAAAGTCATGGTCCAATTGACGAAGGCCTGGGACTCGCCGAACTGCTGGCTCCGAATCACAAACTCGCAGTGTTCACAGCCCTCAAGGAGCTTTCGAAAGTAGCTGTCCAGGGCCAAAAGCCCCTGGTGCACCGCCACGGGATCCGCAAAGGTCACGCGGGGGTGGTAGATCTGCCCTAAGCGCTGAAGGGAATCAACATCCAGGGTCTGATAAAAATCGTTGAAGCGCTCTTGCAGGGTCATATTGAACCTCGCCTTGTATTGATGACGAGGTCCAATGTGCCTTTCCGTCCATTAAGGCGGGATGGATACCGGATTACAAAACGTTCATGTTGTCCGCACCCAGCTTTAGGGGCTCAGCCCGGAGCTGCTAACTCAGATAGCGGTCGACGGCGCGATTGAATTGATCGAGTGCCCCTTCGAAACGCCCGAACATCATTTGCACCCGCGTCGATTCCGCTCTGAATGCTCTCGCCAATTTCCCCAGCCGCCGCCAACGTGGCCTGGGTGATGACGTCGTTGCGAACCCAATGGGCGGCGGCGTCGCTCGCAGCAGAAGCCAGCGTAGAGATCCGAATACGTGTGAGATCCGGAGCCACGGGTAGGCGAAATAAACCCTGCTTCTCTGCAATGGCCATTCACTACCCGACCCTCACGCCTTCGGTCATCATCGACTAGGTCGCCGAGCCTGCCCTTGTGCATGCATGCCAGATCGATCCGTACTGCGCCCCTTCTGATCGCAATAGATGGTTTACCTGAAGCTGAAACACGGGCGACCCCGTCGCATCTCGGGCAGGTCTCCACATCGACAAGGTGAAATGATGCGCAGCATCAAGAGAGGATGCCCTGGGGCATCCAGAAAACCCGCCTGAACCGCTGTGCCCAGGACATGCGCTGGGCGGGCGTCGCGATACAGTGTCTTCAGTCGGCAGCGGATGTTGCCATCGGAGTTGCAAATTCTCGGCGGCCGGCAACCTGTGCTCGACCTCTTCGACACGGGTCCGCTGGATCAGCTGCAGGCCGCCTCAATCTGCGATCGCATTGCGATCGGTACTTTAAGTCGAGAACCAGAAAACATGTGCGAGACTGGATGCCGCATCTATACCAAGCTAAGCGCTGCCCTGACGGGCTTTCAAGTAATTAGCCAATTCACCGAAAGTTTCCTTCGGATTCTAGTAGTTCAGAGAAAACCCTCGGGGTTTTCGGACATCGATTTAGGGGACAATACCCCAAGAAGATGTTCAATGACCAACCAGAGAAAGAGGCTCACACGACAGTTCAAGCTTGAAGCCGTACGTGCCATGGAACGTGGCGACAAATCACCAGCCGCCACATAGAACAGCGTCACAGTATTTTCGGTAAACCCGTCCAACAGCATCCACGCACTCTTCAGTGCCTTGGCCGCGGCTTCATTCCAAACAGAAACCGCATGCTGTTAAACGGTCGGATACCAACGTGGTAGAGAAGAAGCACGACGGCGATAGTACCCGTCGTAATCACCAGATACTTGGACCAGAGACCGAGCGGCATTGAGATCACCCAGTAACCAATAAATACGGTCGTAGTCAGGTGCAGAATAAAAAATGGGTAAACCGCTTCGTTCAGATACGTCAGCATCGGCGAGCCTTTCCTGAGATAGCGGGCGCCATATCCCACAATTGCCAGAATCCAGCACCACACCATCGTCATCCTGACTAGACAATAAGCAACATACCGGAACACGACGTCCGGATCGCTGCGTTCAAGGCGAAATCCTTCATCGCCGTAAAAGCCGGCAAACAGTCCAACCGTTGCGATCACCGCTAACATCAAGGACTCTCGCCGACGAGATAGCAGGTTGTCCACTATTGGCTCGTGATTGGCAATCACATACCCCGCCAACAGTATCATCCACCAGTGGAAGAAACTTGCCCAATCACTGATGAGATCCCGGAAGCCGGGAAACAGATGACGTAGCAGCAATTCCACAACAAAAAGCGGCAGAATGAACTGGTAGACACGACCGTCCGCCAATCGGGTCCGCAGCCATTTGTTTACCGACGGCTGGTCCAACCAGCCAAAGAGACGGTAGCCGAGCAGGCAATACAGGTAGAGATAGGCAACAAACCAGAGGTGATGCCACGACAGGTGACCATCGGGATAGATACCCGAGACAAAGAACGCTCGGTAGAACGCAATAAAATCCGCGGGGACTTCCCCGAGAGCCAGCTTCTCGATATAGACCATGGGCGGAACGATCGCAAAGATCCCGAACACCAGTGGCACTAGCAGTCGAATGCTACGCTCGTAGAGAAACGACCGGTCTGATCGGCGCCGACGGGCAAAACTGATACCGATACCGGAAACAAAGAACAGCAAAGAAAGCCGAAACTGATGCGAAAAATTGACGAACACCTTCAGCAGCGAGGACGTTTCGTCATTCTGCAACAGCGGCAGGCCACCAGGTATAAAGAGAATCGCAGCGTGGAAGTAAACCAGCAGGGCAAATGCCAATACGCGCAGGCAGTCAATATCGTGACGACGTTCAGGGGGCATGGTGACATACCTCACCCAGCATGGCGTTAACACGTCGGTGCCACACTTCTCGTCTTGTCCAGATTTGCGTGCGCCCCATCAGACGAATACCCAGATAACCCCGCACCTCAAGACGGTCAGCATCCAGTTGTTTCAACACAGCGCTGTAGGTCCTGCCGCCGGCAGGGTCATAAACTCGTCCGCCATGCCATCCATCTGCCCGGCGCTGAAACCCGGAACCAATCTTTAGTCCGATGAGAGGTCGTTGCCTCAATGAGGGGCGGGGGTTGTGCTCGTCAAGACGCGGATCAAGGGTCGCCTGCAGGTAGATATCGACGGTCTCGCCGACTTCAATGCTTAGGACGGCGTCTCCGGAAGGCGGTATCCACTCGCCACCAATATCTGCGAGAGAGGGTGACCCCGCAAACAACAGCAAAATAGAGAGTATGCGAATCATGCTTTGGCATCTTCTTTGAAAGGAAGCTGCCTTTTTCGCGTAAAGGGTTAACCTGGCGCTCCCGGATTTAGACCAAAAGCTGACGGAATCATGAATTCGGCAGATTTCTAACGAATCTGTCAGCCGCCGCGATACGCTGTCGGGGTACAGTCGTGTGCCTTGCGAAAAGCCGCATTAAAAGACGACAGTGACTTAAAGCCCACGTCAAGTGCGATGGTCAGAATCGGCAAGCCCGGTTCCGAGCGAAGTCGCTCAGCCGCCTCCCGGATGCGATAGTGGTTCAGAAACTGATTGAAGTTACGGTAGCCGAGTTGCCGATTGATGACGTCACGCAGCTTCGATACGGGCAACTGCAGATCAGTGGCCAGTTGGGTCAAGGTGAGTCCATGACGGGCATAAGCTCGTCCTAGTTCTACCGCCTCAAGCACCTGGGTCACGACTTCAGGTTGTTGTGTCTTTGATATGGGCGCAATGGGTTTTGGTTTCGAACCCAGATCCAGTCGAAACCCGAGCAGTGCTGTATTGGCCATAAGCGCCAAGATAAAGAACAGGATGGCACCGAGTGCGTCGATCACCAAGGGCACCCGGCCGCTGGCATCGACACCACCTGCCCAGATCTCGACCACGATCACGACCGCGGCCAAGAGCGCCCCACCACCGGCGATTACGCTCCGCCAACGGCGGCGGGTGTCGATGAGATCGTCCTCCCGCTCCGATACGGAAAGGAAGATGACGTGGAGGACCAGGCCCAGCTTGATCATTTGTGGCACCACTTCCAGCACGAACACCGAGAAGCCGGCGCTGCCCCATTGGGCCAGCGCGTCGACCGGCGCGATCATCAATCCCGCGTAGATTGCCGTGACAACAATAAGCCACAGCGGCACATTCTCATGATCTCGCAATAACCAGTGCGCCAGTAACCAGAGAATGCTGGGCAGCACGTTCGCCACCAGGCCTGCTACCGCGCCAATCGCTACCGGCGCATTCTCATGAAATGGCGCAGTCAAATAACAGCAGAAGGCGATACCTGTGACCGCGATCAGCAACCCATTTTGATGTCGCGCGTGGGTCAGACTGACCGCTGTCAGTAGCAACGCCTGCGAGGCGGCCAGCACGCGAAAAATGAAGTGAACGTCTTCCATCAGCACTTTATTGTTCTGAACCCGAACGCCTGGTTCATCCCGGAAATCAGCGGGGAAAACAAACAGAGAGTACCCCGCGTGTGGTGCTGACACGTCAGTCGAGGAAAACTTTACGCCAGCGTGATCGACAAACGGTAAACCATCAAAACCGGTTCGCCTAGCCTATCCTCTAGAAGTGCCAAACCGGATGCCAGGCGTGCGCCCGCTGTGTGACGATCGAAGCTCACAGGATAGCCGGTATCTGAGTAATGCAAACAACGGCCCCGGTATAGCTTCCTCGTTCTCCTTGGCTGGCGGAGATCGGTTTCAGAACTCGGACAGCCGCCGGATAGGTTCGTCATTCGCACCAAAATAGCGAATTAGTGTTGCCTGCCCATGTGCGGTATCCAGGGACCCTGCCGACATCATTTCTTCAAGGTCGCCCCATTCTTGTGTTCGGTTGCAAAATGCCTTGAACAAAGCCAGATCAAAACAAGATAGAAAGGGCAGAGATCAGTGGCCAAACTCTTCGCATCTACCGTGGTTTGCAAGTCCGTTGTGAAGGTCGGTTGTGTTGAGAAAGAGATCCAGCGGACTGTAGTTGATCGTGGAGTAATACAATGGCAGCGTGATCGCTCCGAAGTCGATCAATAACGCGCTGGTGTTTGCATCGGCAGTGCTCAACCGGGCTGCGCGGCGCTGGCCCGTGGATGACCGCACACCGTGGCTCAGGCAGGCGCACTCCTACCCCTTGTCCTGGAATGAGCAGAACTTGGAGAACTGCTCGCCGTGGCGGAAAAGGTCACTAACCGGGGTATTGCCCAAACACCGGCTCTCACCCTCATCCGGCGTCATAGGCAGGGTGTCGGAAGTGAAGGAGAAATCAAGAGAAGGGTCAGCGGCCCGATCTGTATTAGAGACGCCGTAACCCTTTAGTTTTCTTGACGATTGTATGGTGGGCCGTGCTGGGTTCGAACCAGCGACCAATTGGTTAAAAGCCAACTGCTCTACCGACTGAGCTAACGGCCCGCAAGGGAGGCGCGCATAATACTCATCTGCGCCCAAAACTCAAGCCGCTGAGCATTGCGACGTAGAGCAACGTGGTGTTCACAGCGGCACTCAACTGACGTAGCGCGTTACGTCTTCTAGCCCGGCATTTAGAAAACCCTCTCGGCGCAATCGGCAGGCATCACAGCGGCCGCAGGCTAGCCCTTCATCGCTTGCTTGGTAGCAGGACACGGTTTGCGAGTAGTCGACGCCTAGGTCTCGCCCAAGCTTCACAATGTCGTCCTTACCTAATTCCATCAATGGGGTATGAATAGTGAACGACTCTCCTTCCACACCCCGCTTGGTCGCAACGTTGGCGAGGCTTGCGAAGGCATCGATGAAGGCAGGTCGGCAATCCGGGTAGCCGGAGTAATCTACCGCATTCACACCGATGAAAATGTCGAGAGCACCAAGCACCTCAGCCCAACCAAGGGCGATCGACAAGAAAACGGTATTGCGAGCGGGTACATACGTGACCGGTATTCCGTCGCTCACCTCCTCTGGCACATCGATCGCATCGTCGGTCAGCGCAGACCCACCAATCGAGTCCAGGTTTAGCTTTACAACTTTATGTTCAACGTCGCCTAAGGTTGCGGATACTCGCTGTGCGGCATCGAGTTCGGCACGGTGGCGCTGCCCGTAATCAAAGCTCAAAGAGAAGCACTCGTAGCCTTCTGAGCGCGCTATCGCCAGCACGGTCGTAGAGTCCAATCCGCCCGACACGAGCACGACGGCTTTCTTGCGAGGCTGTTGCACCTTCTATGGCCTCCCTTGGCTTGAGATGTCGAAAAAGGTGTATTGGGTTAAAAACACTTACGACCAAATTGCATCTTCGGGCCGTAATTGGGGAAGTTAGCAGCTAGTGACCCGGAGCGTCATCCCAGATCAGCTTGTGTAGCTGCACCTGCAGGCGTACTGGCAGGCGATCTTCGAGTATCCACTCTGCCAGCATGCGCGGTGACAGAGAGCCGTGTATCGGCGAGAAAAGTACGTCGGATACGCGCTCCGCTAGATGATACTCGTCGATCTTGAAGCGAGCCCACTCGTAATCGGCTCGATCGCATATGACAAATTTGACTTGATCATTTTTCGTAAGCAAACCCATATTTTCATAGCGATTGCGTTTGACTTCACCGGAGCCGGGAGTTTTTAAGTCGACAACCTTAACGACGCGAGGATCAACGCGCTCTACTGACAGCGCACCACTGGTTTCCAGGGAAACTTCGTAACCGGCATCACACAGCTCGCGCAATAGTGGAATGCAATTTCGCTGCGCGAGGGGTTCGCCCCCAGTAACGCAAACGAACTTTGGCGTGTGAGAAGCGATTTCCTTCATGATATCTGCGAAGGTCATTTTCTCACCTCCGGTGAATGCGTATTCCGAATCGCAGTACCCACAGCGTAGCGGACAGCCGGTCAGACGCACAAACACCGTCGGCAGCCCCACGGTACGCGCCTCTCCCTGCAGGGAAAAAAAGATTTCGGTAATTCGCAGCAGGTCGGTTCTAACCGCGGATCCCGTGAGTTGAGCGGCGCCCATCTAGAGGTTTTGATCCTTAAAGTCGCTTGCAAGTCTCGCGGCGGGGCTGTCCGGGTACTCGCGGATAACGCGATTCAGAAATTCTCGAGCACGATCACTGTTGCCTTTGATGTAGTGCACTCGGCCGAGCTTAAACAAAGCGTCCGGCACCTTCGCGTTGTCAGGGTACTGCGTAAGCAAAAGCATGAAGGATTGGCGTGCGGCTTCCGCATCCATCGGATCAACGACGAGATAGAGCTCACCCAACCAGTAATGGGCGTTGGGCGCATAGCGACCGTCGGGATAGCGCTGAAGGAATCCCTGGAAAGCATCAACCGCGCTGGTAAATTCCTGGCCGCGCACAAGTGCGTAAGCAGCTCGGTAAGCCTCACCCTCGCCAGCTTGTTCAGGAACGTTACTAGTTCCCGAGCCGCCGGCTCCAGCGTTCGCCGCGTCACCGGCTTCTGTGGAAGGCACCACAGCCGCGCCACCAGCGAGTCGCTTATCCAGATCTACATAGCGCTCCAGGCTTTGCTCCTTCAATTGGCGCAGTTCGTAACTCAACTGCTCGACCATGCCGTTGAGTCGCATGACTTCGTTCTGCAGCTGCTGAACCTGGTTGAACAGACCACCCACATTCTCTTGAGAGGCGGCTGCACTTGGCGCTGAAGGTGGGGGTAATGTGCGTGTGACGGCAGTACCAGGCGTTGTACCAACTCCGTAGCTAACGGCGCCGGAAGGCGCTCCGGAGCGAATTTCCTGAGCTGCACGCTCGGCCTCAACATCTATGTATTCTTGCGATGAAGCGGGTTCGCTAACTAACATCGCCGAGCCGGCCAAGCACAGCAAGCCACCCGCCTGCATAAGTAGGCGAGGGGTTGTGCACCGACTGTTGAAGGAAAAACGTACCTTCACTTCAAAATGCTCCCACTGTTGTGCAGTTGTTGTGCTGTGTTTGTACTGTACAGCGGCTCTACACCCAAATAGCTATAACCGTAGGTCGATTCTGCGCCGCTTTTTCAGCTTATGCGAAGCACACGACTTGCCCCTGTGCCGCTTTAAGAGTGCCTACTTGCCGCTAAAACGAAAACGGGCTGGTTCCGACTACCACGCATGGCTTTGGCAGGCACCTAATGGAAAGCTATTCCACGCAGGACCTACAAGAGAAATGCATTGGATAGATTATAGCACCCCACAAGGTTCTTACACCAGTGCCGGATCCAGAGAGGCAAAT
>JBCBZV010000024.1:0-40265 GCA_039815155.1 Pseudomonadota bacterium | reverse complement strand
CAAAAAGCAGAAAGACAAACGAAACAGATAGAGCTGGCTCAGATCATCAGCGATTCACTCTACAGCGCAACTTTCTTAGCCTTTACCGGCTCCGACCAGTTCCTGCGGGAAAGATATGCTAACGAGGTGTTGCATCACGATTCACCGGCGTGCCCGCACTACCACCAAGCGCTTGGCAATCCCTGTCACGTCACCATCTTTGGCACGGAGCGCGAAGAACTGCAAATTGAATCAGAAATAACGCGCTGCCACACCTGGAAACGTACGGGCGATATAGCGTCGGTACGTTGCTGGACCGCTGCGGACAAACCAATCCAATTGTGTGGGCACGGCCTACTCTGCGCAGTCGCGGCATGGGGTCAATTTGATCCCTCCATTCGCCGCTTGGAAATGAACGACCTTCCCGTTAGCTTCCAAATCGAAGATGAAATCGCTTGGATCGGTCTGCCATCCATTGGCTGCGATGCCTGCGCGGTGCCTGCTTGGGTTGGAGAGTATTTCTCCGCCGTTCCCTGGCGAGCCGCTACCGCGGGAGATAGCGAAGGCTATCTGATTCTGGAGTGGCCGGCAGATTTTGATCTAGAGCAATTGACCGTTCCTGGCGTTGCCCTAGCAAAGCGTACCCAGAGGTCAATCATCGCAACCTGCGCGGCTCCTCACCATCCGGAACTCGATATCATGCTGCGTTACTTTGCGCCCAATCATGGCGTGCCTGAAGATACCGCGACCGGTTCGGCGATGCGCGTTCTCGCATCCTATTGGATGAGGCGTGAGCTGAATGGTGGCCTTGCAGCCTTTCAGTGCTCAAAACGGGGTGGTGCTTTGTACAGTAGACTGCGTGATGAACTAACCTGGATCGGTGGTAGGGTTACCGTAAATAAGGCAGAAAAATATGCGGCCTAACGTCGTTAGCGACGAGTTCCAACTTACCAGGGCGAGATCGCTTGCCGATTGTGAGCCACTGCAGGTGGAGGACTACAGCCTGCAAGCCGCGGTCTTTGCGAGTCCGCCGAAATGGCACCTCGCTCACATGAGCTGGTTTTTTGAGACATTTCTTCTCAAGGAGTTTGTGTCCGGCTACCGCTCCCAAAACGACGCCTTTCAAGTGTTGTTCAACTCTTACTACAACGGTATCGGCGAGCAACATCCTCGTGATCGGCGGGGGTTATTGTCCCGGCCTACTCTGGATGAGGTGTTCGCCTATCGTGAGTCGGTTGATGAGGCGATGCTGTTACTGCTGAGCGACCTTCATCATGTGTCCTACAAGGAAATTCAGCGTCGTACCCGTCTGGGCATCGAACACGAGCGCCAGCATCAGGAGCTCATGTTTACCGATATTAAATATTCTCTCGCCGCAAATCCGTTGTTTCCCGCTATGTCTCCACTTGACCCGGGCCCGATGGCCGATCCGGTTCGAGAAAGGACCGCTGGCGCATTGAGCTCGCTGCCTCACTCCCTACCTGGGCAGGGCGAGACGGACGCGCAGCGAACGCACGGGGCGCTGACAGGAAGGAACTGGTCTTCCCTCGAGGGCGGACTGGTAGAGATTGGTCATCGGGGCGATGGGTTTTGCTTCGACAACGAACTGCCCAGACACCGCGTTTTTCTACAGCCTTTCGAATTGGCGAATCAACTAGTAACCAATGAACAGTTTCAGGCGTTTGTTGATGACGGCGGCTACCAGTGTCCCGACTATTGGCTGGCGGATGGATGGGCGGCGGTGCAAGCGCAAGCTTGGACCGGTCCCTTATATTGGCTCGAGCGTGATGGGCAGCGCCTTGAATATACCTTGCATGGTCTGCTACCCAGAAATCCGGACCTACCGGTTTGCCACGTGAGCGGCTATGAGGCCGACGCGTATGCTCGCTGGGCGGGTGCACGATTGCCTACAGAAGCGGAGTGGGAATATGCGGCGACCAGTCAGCCCGAGGCGGTTCGCGGTCGTGACACGCATAATTTGCTGCATCCTCCGGCTCAAGAGCATCTGGGAGATCGGCAGCTGTATGGCGCCTGCTGGCAATGGACTCAGAGCGCTTACTCAGCCTATCCCGGTTTCAAAGCCGAAAGCGGAGCGATCGGCGAGTACAACGGTAAGTTCATGAGCAATCAGTGGGTTGTGCGTGGTGGCTCCTGTGTGACGTGGAGTTCTCAGGCACGCAGCGCTTACCGAAATTTCTTTTATCCGCAGGATCGCTGGCAGTTTTTAGGTATTCGGCTGGCGCGATAGGCGCCGAACGGGCCAGCATTGAAAAGACAAACTCCGAACAAACAAAAATCGACCAAAGTGAGAGCTCAATGACTGCAGCTTGCCCGGAGAGCCTGCCTTCCAATGTGAGCGTCCGCGATATGGAACCGGATCAAGGAAACGCGACAGAGCTATTGCTTGAGGGACTGAGCGGGGCGCAAAAACAGATCAATCCGAAATGGTTTTATGACGAACATGGCTCTGAGTTATTCGAGCAAATCACCCGCCTCCCGGAGTATTACCCAACTCGAACGGAGCGCCAGATCTTTCATGACAACGCAAAATCCATCGCCGAGATTTGCGGCGTAGGGCGCTCGCTGCTCGAACCGGGCAGTGGTTCCTGCGAGAAGGTGAGGCTGTTGTTGGACGCGCTAAGGCCAAAGAGTTACATGCCTGTCGATATTAGCGCTGAGTTCTTATTCTCCGCTGCGATCGACCTGGCCAAGGAGTACAAATGGCTGCAGGTCGATGCGGTCTGCGCGGACTTTGTCGCTGGTTGGGACTTTTTGTCGCACTATCCGGCACCTAGCCGTTTGGTTTTTTATCCGGGTTCTACTCTAGGCAACTTCGAGCCACTAGCGGCAAAAAAATTTCTAGAAGGTTTGAAACCCCTGCTGGGAGACGGTGGTGGAGTACTTATCGGTGTTGACCGGCACAAAGACAAGCAGCTTCTTGAGGCGGCCTATAACGATGCGCAGGGAGTAACGGCCGAGTTCAACCTAAACGTACTGCGGCGGGTCAACGCGCTTTGCGGTAGTGATTTCGACCTTACGGGCTTCCAGCACAAAGCGTGCTATGACACGGAGAAGCGGCGAATCGAGATGCACCTCGTCAGTACCAGGTCACAGCGCGTCAGGATTGCCGGTACAGAACTGTCATTCCTCGCGGGTGAAAGCATTCATACGGAAAACTCCTACAAGTATTCGGAGCAGGACTTTCAACAGCTAGCTGAGGAATCTGGCTTCAAGCTGCGGGCTACTTGGACCGACCGCAAAGCGCTGTTCGCCGTGTACTACCTAGAAGCCCGTACTTAGCCGCCAGAGCTTTCGTCACCAATGGCCAGTACCCGGTTCTCCCTTGAAGGGGCCAACCACCCTGGAGGTAATCCAGCCGCCATAAAACTGACCCGGTTGAGGAAGAACCCGCTCTCCATCAACAAAACAATCAGAGCGGTTCGGGTAGAACGAGATGTGTCGATCAATGGCCGCAAAGCTGGGATGAGGGTCCTCATACAGCCAAGCCACTGGCACTGCAGCGGTATCGTTCGCTAGTGCGAAATAACTTGCTTGGCCTTTCCATTCGCAAAAACTGCGATGATTGATCTGTCGCAGCAAGGCAAAATCAACGTCGCCTTCGGGCAGATAATAGGTGGGAGGGCTTGCCGTTTCGCAGACGCGGAGCGCCAGCTTACTCCTCGCGATAAGCAACTCGCCCTGTTTGACTTCCACCCACTCGGAGCTGCTATCTAAGCGGGGAGGGCGCGGATAATCCCAGACGGATTCTTGTCCCGGGCCCGGCTCAATCGCAAAGTCCGGTCTTTTACTTCCATTGTGGGCGAACATAGGCTTTTCCGTTTACATCCTGGAGACCAGTCTAGCTAAAAAATTAACAAGGTCTTCGGTCGGCATGCCCTGTGTGTGCCGCGCCTTTTCTCCCAGATTCGGCGCGCGCTGCATGACTTTTCTTTGCTCGCCGCAGTAGAAGAAGTGATGAACTGCGTCGGTCGCTGCAAAACGCACTTTCAATGCGTCTAAGGCTTTGTCCGGCCCGCCCCAGGCGTACCAAGCCCAGGGATATGGGTAGTCTTCATAGGTGCACACGGGTGTAGCCTGTGAAGTCTTTAAATGCGCTTTGGCAGAGCGGAGATCGTTGTCGCACAGGTAGAAGAGGTTGAGTACCCGGAGAAAGCTTCTCGGTTCCAGGGAGCGGCCGCTCTTGTTGTAGGCAGCGGTCACGGTCGATCTTACCGTAGGCAAAAAACGATCATGCCCGAGTTCGATAACAACTCGGTCACTCGCTCTTCTACCTTTCCTTTTTTGCGGCAAGGCTGACCCGGGATTCTTGCCGATGATGCATCCAAGGCAAGGATCATCGGCAAACGTTTCAGTCTGCGGGTTGAGATAAACTCGCGTATCAAAGCGGAGCAGCGTCGATTTTCGCCGCTTAAAGACCGCCCAGTAGTGGCTGGAAGTGTTCGCTGCGAATCTCCCCGAGCGCTAGTGGTTAGCGATTTACTCCGACTGCTAGTACAGAGAACTAATCTATTTTGGCGCTGGCCGCGCGCGATAAGCTGCCTGTAAACCAGCTCTCAGGTTGGAAGTCCAGCAGGCGCCGTTTCACGCGCGTTCTCCTGGAGCTGGCGCTTAAGCTTATTGATCCGAAATTTTTGAAACCAAAAAAGTCGATCTGTGAATAGCTTACCGTCTAAGTGATCAATTTCATGTTGAACGCACACAGCATGAAGGCCCACGACGTCACGCTCGAAAACCTTTCCGTGTGCATCTTGCGCGCGCACGCGCACCGCAGCGGCTCGCAAAACCTTTCCGAAGATTCCAGGTAACGATAGACAGCTTTCTTGAACCACGCCTAGGCCTGCGCGAGAGACTATTTCTGGATTGATGTAGGTCGATGATCCAAAGGCGTCACCCTCGACGTTTACTAGGATTACACGCTTCGCAACTCCGATTTGCGGGGCGCAAAGGCCTATCCCTCCTGCAACCGCCTGCGTATCCTCAAGCCTTTCCAATAGTTCGGCCAAATCTGATCCAAATTCGATGATCGGCGATGACTGCGCTCGCAAACGGGCATCCGGGTACTCAATGATCGAGGCGGCGGCGTTCACAAACGAGCGTATCTCATGGGGAAGAACGAGATACCTGGGCTAGGTGAGCATTGTCAGTGCCAGTTTTCGCACCGGATCGTACGTGACCTATCAGCGGTGCAATAACGGCAAGCGTGATCAGCAGCAGCGAAATCTCGATGCCGTAAACAGCCATATATCCGCTAGCGCTGACCGAGTCCGCCAGGCCTCTTGAGGCAGTATCGATTGCGGTAACGATATCTCTAATCGTTCCGCTGGCGGCAACGCCGGCCCCTGCGGCAGTAGCCTGAACCGCGCCCCAAGCACCCAAAGCAAGACCCGCCTGAGCGGCCGGCGCCAAATTCATTGTAGCCGTTAGCGTGCCGTGGGCGAAAAGAGCGCCGCCAAAACCAATCAAAAAGTTGCCAAGCACGAACAACTCGATCATCTGTAAGGGAGCAGCGGCGATAACCAAGGCAAAGGCAGGAAGTCCGATAAATGCTCCCAGCCGTGCGGCCACAAAGGGATCGATACCACTTCCAATCATCTTTGACGCAAGGGCAAAGCCGATAAGGCCACCCACGGCAAACAGCGCCGTCAGGGAGGTCGTCGCGCTCACCGAGAGATCCAGAATATGGCCCCCAAAGGGTTCCAGAAGTATATCGGCCATGCCGAAGGCCATCGTTCCCAAACCCACTACGCTCAGTCTACGAATCGTATTCGGACCTTCGCAAAAGCGGTTCCACGACTCTCGGAAACTCGGTTCTGCTGTATCGGGCATTCGCTCCTGCTGCCGTCGCCGGGGCTCTTGCTTCCAAACCGCAATCACATTGAGGGTGATCGTCAGTATGGCAGTGCTCTGAATCACTCTAACGAGTCGGCCTGCAGAGAAATCGAGCAGCGCGCTTCCAAACACAAGGGCGCTAACCATCATCCCCAGCAGCAGCATGACGTACATCAGCCCAACAACTTTTGGATGAGACTCCGGACGCGTTAAATCGGTGGCCAGCGCAAGGCCCGCTGTTTGTATCGTGTGTATCCCCGCGCCGACTAACAAAAAGGAAGCGGCGGCCGTGACCTGACCGACGAAAGGTGGGAGGTTTCCCGATTCGCCTTGGCCTGCCAGTACGAGGAGCGCGAACGGCATCATCGTAAAGCCGGCAAATTGCGCTAACGACCCCTTCCAGATAAATGGCACCCGGCGCCAGCCCAAGGCAGATTGGTGATGGTCCGAACGAAAACCAATCAGGGCGCGCAGTGGTGCGAACACCAGCGGCATCGCCAACATCAGGCCTACCAGGGATGCGGGCACGGACAGCTCGACGATCATGACCCGATTGAGCGTGCCGACCAGCAGCACCATGGCCATACCGACAGATATTTGAAACAGCGAAAGTCGAAGCAGACGACTGAGCGGAAGGTCGGGAGTCGCTACGTCGGCAAAAGGAAGGAGGCGCGGACCGATCTTGCTTACCGCGGAGAGTAAACGATTACGCAGTGCGTCCACTCGAAAAACGAAGAAACACGGTGACTGGCGTCACCGCGTTTTTCTAGTTGCAGAAAACGTTCTAGTTATCAGCCGAAGAAGGCGGGGAACCAGGTTGTGTTTTCGAGTACTGCAAAATGAATCGTAAACGAAATCAGCGCAACGCCACCGAGCAGCGCAGGGATTCCAACGGTGGGATTAACAACCGTCCACATTTTTCCGTTGTTCATGCCTTAGCTCCTTATCAACCTAGCCAGGGGGTTAGGGAATACACGAGTGTGTGTGAAATCAGCGAAATAACAAAGAACACACGCGCGCCGTCGATGATGTACTTATGAATCTCTTCAGATTCTCGAATGGTCAAACCGGTAGGGAAGACCTTTTCTCCATGTTCACTCACTATATTTCTCCAACAGTGATCAAAGGTGTCTGGGATATGCTGCCTAGCAACCAGCTACTTCCCGTACTTATGAGCCTAGGTACAGGAAATAATATTGTCAATTAATTTAGCCATTTTATAGTGTCTAATTTAGTTTACACACAAAGCGGTTTTTCCCTGATCGATTGCGCTCGCTAATCGGGTCAACTAGCTGTTTTCTATGCGTGAATTAGGAAAAGCTCGATCGACCGACGGACTCCTTCGATCGATCGAGCTGTTGCTGGCTGCGTGACTGATAACCAATACCGCTAAATGCGCAGAAAACCGCTAGTCGTACAAGTAGTGATCCCGCTTACTCTTAGTGCGCAAACCGAGCATGGATGAGAACGGTGTCTCGCTCTTCGTCAGCAAGGGTATGCCGAAGGAGGATGTCTTTCCTTCCAGACGACCGCTCTTGGTGGACATACGCAGCATCGACGACAGTGGAGTTTCACTGCTGGTAGTGGTGCCCATGCCAAAGAGCCCAGATAGCGTGAAGCCGTTAGCCAGCTCTGGAATGACGCGAGAAACGTGCGAACGTTCATCGGTAAGCGTCCCCATGCCTAGCATGTCTGAGAAAGGTGTACCTTCCGTTAATGTGGGCCAGCCAAGCATGTGTGAAAACGGTGCTGCGCGTTCACTCAGCGGAATAAATGGCTCAGGCTTGGCGACGTGTGAAATCTCTAACGGGGAATGAGCATCGAGAATCCGTTCCGCTTGGCCGGAACCGATTATGGGCGGCGCCATCACCACTAGTGAATTGCCTTGATCCAGGCGCTCCGCGTAGTACTCCGCATGTTCACCCAGCATTCCACCGGCTCGCATAGCGTTGGCGACATCCTCGGCGGTAACGGATCTGCCGCCTTGGCCAAATTCGTCGGGTTCCGCAGACGGTGTGAGTAAAACAATCGTATCGGCTCTAAACCCTGCCTCTGTGGCTTCGTTCACCGCGGCTGCGGCTTGCTCTGTGGATCGGTAAAAACGAGCGATAACCAGCATGAAAGTCCCTCCTCTGCAATGGTTATTTAGATGATGTTACGGAGCTGTCCAGATTTTGGACTGGTGCTACTACGATAATTTGCGTGCTAGCCGCTTTGAGGTTCTAGGCGCGAGTCTCTGCAAAGCAACTATGACGTTACTACCAGCCACATCAGCCGGCAAGCTCTGGGAGTAGTGCGAGTGCATTGCGTGACAGGACTTGCTCGCGCAGACTGCGATCGCTCGCCGCATTCGTGCAAAGTAAAACTTTGGCGAGCGTTGCGCCCTGATGATACCAAGGCCAGTCGGTACCAAAGAGTACACGCTCGCCGCCAGTTCGCTGCAAGATCTCCTTTAGGCGGGAGACCCCCTGACCGTGAATTCCAAGCCATGCGTTGTCATGGCGTAGAGCAAGGTCCAGCATCTCCAACCCATCTCGTGCACCCGCGTGACCCAGTACAACTTGTAGCTTTGGGAAGTTCGCTAGTACTTTTTCGTAAAAACGCGGCAAGGCGTAGTTTTGCCGACCCTCTGGCTCAACGCCGGCCCGACCTCCATGAAAGAACACCACAAGGTTCAGAGCCTGTGCTTCTTCATAGATGGGCAGCATCCGCTCTTCATCGGGATAGAACTTCTGAACCGTTGGGTGCAGTTTGATCACTCGACTGCCGGCATCAGCAAAGAATCTCATCGCTTCAATTCCGTTGCCATCGTCCGGATGCACCGACTGGCCCAAATAGAGCGTCTCCGTCGCGTTCGCCTGCTGGATCGCCTGCTGCCAGCTGGCATACAAGTTGTCACCAAAGGGCAAGCCGAGTTTTATTGGGAGTAGAACACTTTTACCGACGCGCATGTTCTTCATCTCATTGAGGAGATTGGGAACAGTGTGGGTACGCATCACCGAGTTACCCCAAAGGCCTTGTGTCAGAGTGGTATCGGCGAGTTTTTCGAGACCTTCTTCATCAAAATTGCCATTGACGTAAATGTCTAAATCTAACTCGCACTCGGACCCTGCTCGATCACAGTCGAGAAGGTGTTGCACCCGGTCGCTGGCCTTAAGCAAATCCAGCCTTGGCTCGAACAACACGGATATGCCCAGGTGCGCATGAAAGTCGATAACGGGATCGAAGGAGTCGTCCACACAGCGCAGTTCCCCTGCCTCGTCCAGCTCAAACCACGGCAGATCGGCAAGGGCGCGATAGCCCTGGTAGCGTTGGGCGCCATATGGCCCCTTTCCACTCGCTTGCGCTTCGCTCAGTCGCTGAGCTGCCAGCGCGGCTTTGTCGGCATCCGCATAGGCGCGATGCTCGGAGCGATCAGCGCAGCCAAACGCTGCGAGCCCGAGGGCGCTTACAAACTCTCGTCGTCGCACAAAAGCTAGCCGCGCATCTAAGGAAGGTCAGTGACCCGAGGCCGCCTAGGCAAACTGATTGATGCCGGTCAGCGATTCGGACATGGCCCAAAGGCGGTGCGCCGATTCCCTATCGATCGCATGTTCGTTGATGCCTTGGTAGCGCGCGGTGGGGCTGTCTAGCTCAGTCGGCGCGGCGATATTGCAGTCCTCGCAATAAACGCCACCCATGCCGCTCAACGCCGGCGATGTCGCCGCCCAAATTGTGGTGCTCGCGCCTTGCTCCGGGGATTTAAAAATCTCGTTTACGTTCCCTTCCTCATCAATCCAACCAAACTGGATCATCTCTTCCCGTGGAAGGTGTCGTTGCAGAGGCGTCATGATCCCACCGGGATGTACGGCAAAAGTGCGAACTCCATCGGTCTCTCCCAGCTGGTCCAATTGGACCGCAAATAGGCTGTTCGCAGTCTTCGCTTGCCCGTAGGCGGTCCACTTGTGGTAATCCTCGTGTTCGAACATCGGGTCTTCCCAGCGGATTGGTGACAGCTTGTGACCGGTGGATGACAGGGACACGACTCGCGCTCCGCCGTCTGCAGCAAGCGCGGGATACAGCAGATTAGTCATCACATAGTGCCCAAGGTGATTCGTCGCAAACTGAATTTCCCAGTTGTTGGTGACTCTGGTTTCTGGACACGCCATGACCGCCGCGTTGTTGATGAGAATATCAATCGAACGGCCTGAGTCGTTAAAGGCTTCACAAAACGCGCTGACACTCGAAAGGTTCGAAAGATCCAGTTCAGCGACCTCCGCACTCGCGCTTTGGTCCCCCAAGCTGGCCAGTTCTTGTTTGGCGTGCTCAACTCGTCGCGCGGGTACCAAGACCTGAGCACCAGCCGCTAACAAAGCTCGCGTCGTCTCCAGGCCTAAGCCAGAGTAACCCCCGGTCACCACGGCCAGTTTGCCCGTGAGGTCAATCCCTTGGATCGCCTCTAGTGCTGTCGTATCGCGCCCGAAGCCGGAGTCGATGGGTTGTTGTGCTGTTGTCATTATTGTTCCTCTCGTAAGACGGGTTTATCGGTCGATTATGCAGCGGACACGGTCCTTAACGCCATTGTGGTGTCCGTCCATGATTAAGACACCAGCCTTAGCTCAAGCCGTGCTGTGATTACGCTGGGGTACTGCAGTAGTACCTCCAGTAGTGATAGGTTATCGTTTCTTCTATCGTGGCTAGAACGCAATCCCTTGAGTTTTCTTAGCGAGCTCAAACGCAGAAACGTATATCGGGTCGCCGGCGTCTACGCCGTGGTGGGCTGGTTGCTTGTGCAGATCGCGGCCACTGTCGAAGACGCAATTGCGCTACCCAGCTGGTTTGATGCTGTTGTCCTTTCCTTTCTAGTGATTGGCTTTCCGATCGTTCTCGTCTTTGCTTGGGCGTTTGAGTTAACGCCGGATGGGATCAAGCGCACGTCGGCAGTATCCGAAAACGAGAGCATAACCTCGCAGACTGGCTCCAAACTCGACGCACTCTTAGTCGTTGCACTTTTTGTATTTGCGGGCGCGATTCTGGCACCGCGATTCCTCCCGAGCTCGCGGAGCGATGGAACTGACGAAACTCGCTCTACAAAGATCGAGCCTCCAACAGCGCAGTCAAGGCAGGCGATACCCGCTCCACCTGCGGACACACGAGCATCGATTGCCGTACTGCCTTTTGCCGATCTATCTCCAGAAGGGAATCAAGAATACTTTGCCGACGGCGTCTCCGAAGAGCTGCTTAACGTACTCGCGAAGGTGGAAGGGATGCGGGTTGCCGGTAGGACTTCGTCTTTTGCCTTTAAGGGGCGTAACGAGGACTTACGGGAGATCGGTCAAGTACTGGGAGTAGCTCAGATTCTAGAGGGCTCGGTGCGCTCGCAGGGAGATCGAGTACGAGTGACTGCGCAGCTGATCCAGGCGAGCGATGGTTTTCATCTCTGGTCCGAGACTTACGATGGCAACTTAAGCGATATCTTTGCTGTGCAAGACGATATTGCGCAGAAGATCTTGCTTGCGATGAAAGAAGTGCTTGGAGTCTCCCAGGCGCCGAAAGTTGCTTCGGCGACTCGAACCGATATCGACGCCTATAACCTGTTTCTTGAGGCGAGAGACCTGATTACCTCGCGCACTCGGGAGAATCTCGAACGCGCCATGGATCTGCTGAATAAAGCAATTGTCATCGACGACGCCTACGCGCCAGCATTCGCGGCGAGGGCACAGGCATTTATTTTGTTGTCGGATCGCCCTACGTCCTATGGATCTCTACCCGCAAAAGAAGCCCATGAGCAAGCGCAACGCGATATCGATACAGCTTTAGTTCTCGATCCGAAGCTTGCCCAGGGGTTTGCAGTGCGGGGGCTTCTTGAAAGCGACGTCGGTCGTCGAACCGCGGCCGCGGGCAGTTTTAGGGAGGCCTTGGCGCTTAACCCGAGTTCCTTGGATGCGCGCCTCTGGTTGGCGAACAGTCTTTATGAAAGCGGCTTGGTCTTTGACTCGATAACAGAGCTGCAAAAGCTGCTCGATATCGATCCGTTGTTCGGCCCTGCGGCCAACAATCTAATGATCGCTCTCGATGATGTCGGTCAATATGAAGAGAGTACTCGGTTCGCGCAGCAAATGGTGGATCGAGTACGCGATCCGCAGAAATCGATCCGATTCCGGACCAGCGTTGCTCGACATACGGATGGTCCGGCGAGCGCAATCCAAATCGCGCTTGCTCTGGGTGTCGACCAACTTTCCACCGGAGCCTCGGGAGAACTTGTTACCGACTTCGCAGCACTGGGTATCGATACTGTGTCGGAGGGTTCGGTGCCACCAATACCCCTCTTTCAGCCATCGATAACCGCAGCCTTGGGTAGAAGCGAGGCAGCAGTCGAAGAGGCTTTTCAGAGGATTGATAAAAACTCCTTATTCGCCGCGGCTCATGCTATTTACCTGGAAGTTCTAGCTACCGCCGGTGACGATGACAAGGTCATCAAACACTACAATGATGAGTACGACGGTGATTTGAATAGTCTTACGGAGAAATTAACCGCCTACGCGCTTGATGGTGTGCCGCCCTACATGGAGCTTGCACTCGCCGCGAAAACTACCGGCGATCAGTCGCTGTTCGACGAAGCTATGAGCGCCTGGCGCCGAACGATAGACCGCTTTCGTGCCGGAGGGTCCGCCTCGGGGCTCCGCGATGTTGATGATGCCCGCTACTGGGCTATGCAGGGAGACGCGACAAAAGCGGTGAGTTTTCTGACAACTGCCTATGAGAAGCTTGGATATATCCCCATCTGGAATTTTCGCGAGCGAGCATTTACCGCCATAAAAGATAGCGAGGCTTTTGTGAAAATCCACCATAAGAATCTGGTCCGGATCAACGAGGAGCGGGCAAAGCTGAATCGTGAACCCTTAGATCAGAGTTTCTACGAGTGATCATATTCGTTCAATCAAGCTATCGGTTGTCGCGGCCACTCTTGGCTTGACTAGTGTTGTTGGCGAGCGGATTTTCGAACCTATCCCAGACCCGCGCTGAGGAAGCTTATCGGGACTCCTTGAGCTTTGCGGTACGCTACGATGAATCTCTTAGCAAGGGACCTCAAGACGGGCGCCTTTTGCTAATGCTGTCCAATACAGACCGAGACGAGCCGCGCTTTCTTGTTGATAACTCGCTCGATACGCAGCTGGTTTTTGGTCGCAACGTGAAGGACTGGCACCACGGCGAGGATGCGCTTCTAGATGCAAAGGCTAGCGGGTTTCCCATCTCTTCCCTCGAGGAAGTACCGCCCGGTCGCTACTACGTGCAAGCGCTCCTCAACCGCTACAAGGACTTTCATCTTTCCAATGGAAAGGTCGTTAGCCTGCCACCCGATCAAGGGGAAGGGCAGCAATGGAACCGCAAACCGGGGAACTTGATATCTCAGCCAATAGCTATCGAGATAGGTGGCGCCAGAAAACGCTTTGAGATCGTTCTCGAGCAAGTGATACCGCCAATCGAACCTCCCTCGGACACGAAGTTCATCAAGCATGTCCGTATGCGCAGCGACCTACTTTCCGAATTCTGGGGAGAAAACATCTATCTGGGCGCAAACGTTCTTTTACCTAAGGGTTTTGCTGAGCATCCAGAAGCGCGCTATCCGCTGATGGTTTTTCATGGCCACTTTCCTCGTACGATCGGTGATTTCCGCACCGAACCGCCTGATCAGAGCCTTGAGCCAGTTTATAGCGAGCGCTTCGATGTAGAGGGGTATAACATTGTTCAGCAGCAGGAGGCCTACAATAACTATCTTCGCTGGATATCCGAGGATTTTCCCAGGTTCTTAGTGATTGAGATTCAGCATCCCACGCCCTATTACGACGATTCCTACGCCGTGAACTCGGCGGCTCAGGGCCCTTATGGAGACGCGATAAATTTTGAGCTGATTCCCTTCATCGAGAAAAAATTCCGAGGGCTGGGTGAGGGTTGGGCACGATTCACCTACGGAGGCTCAACCGGTGGCTGGGAAGCGATGGCGACTCAAGTGTTTTATCCCGAGATGTTCAACGGTGCGTTTATTGCGTGTCCAGACCCAATCGACTTCCGAGCCTTTACCTCAATCAACATTTATGAAGACGAAAATGCGTTCTTCTACAACAGCGATTTCCAGAAAGTTCTAAGGCCAGGCCATCGCGATTACCTGGGCGCCGTCCACACTAGCATTAGAGATTACAACGATCTGGAGCGCGTATTAGGAGATAAAAACCGCTCGACACAACAGTTCGACATTTGGGAAGCCACCTATTCGCCGGTCGATGAAGAAGGCTACCCGAAATCATTGTGGAACCCGGAGACCGGTGAGATCGACAAGAGTGTTGCCGGCTATTGGCGGGAGAACTTTGACTTGGGTTACATCTTACGCAGGGATTGGAAGACCTTGGGCCCCAAGCTGCAGGGCAAGTTACATATCTATACCGGTGATATGGACAACTACTATCTGAACAACGCCGTGTATCTCGTCGAGGAATTCCTGGAAAGCACAACGGCGCCTGCCTACGGTGGTGAGGTGGATTACGGAGACCGTGCGGAGCACTGCTGGAACGGCGATCAGAACAACGGGAATCACCTGTCTCGACTCCGCTATAACAGCATGTATTTGCCACGAATCTTGGAGCGGATCGAGGAGAGCGCGCCGGCCGGTGCCGACCTAAGGAGTTGGCGCTACCCGTGAGTCGCCGAGAGACTCTGGTCGTTCCGCAATTCCGCGGCTAAGTTAACCCTTTCGTCGGTTGAATATGTCATCATCCCGCCCCCGTCGAGAGTGATCCTCCGACGGTAATCGCAAGAAAGGCTTCGCGGGCTGACCTGAGCCTGCGGCAACAACAACCTGAGCCTGCGGCAACAACAATAAGGTGCTGTGTGTTTCCAGTTCGATCGCTTTTGGATCGCTTCCTAGCGATCACGCTGCTTCTGCTAGGTCTGTTCTCCCCAACCGCGCTTTCCTTGGTCGGCGAGACGGTCGCTGCGGGTGAAGAAAGCGCGGCGCAGACTAGTTTTGAGCCCAAGCAGGTTTGCGCCGATGGCGCCTGCACCATTACTTACCCGGCCAGCTTTTTTAAACGCTACGCCCCTATCAACGCGCTCGACATGGTGAGCAATCTTCCGGGATTCGCCCTTGACGACGGCGATACAGACTCCCGAGGGTTCGGTGGCGCAGCCGGCAACGTCGTTGTCAACGGCGCTAGGATTTCCGCTAAGACAGAAGCACCCTCGGCGATTCTTGGGCGCATACCCGCAGCCGATGTCGCTCGCATTGAGGTGATTCGCGGTCAGGTAGGTGGCCTCGACCTTCGAGGGCAAACTGTTGTGGCCAACGTTGTGCGACGCGGTGACTCATCCTCCGGTGCTTGGTCCGGCGGAACCTCTAGCTACGATCCGGGCGGCGGTGCTTATCCCTTTGGTGAGTTGAGCTATAGCACAGCTCCAAGTTTTGGCGAATTCACCATGGCCCTTGCTGCCAGCGACGGTAAGTCGATTCGTGAGCGGCAAGAGCGACTCTTGGGCGCAGACGGTTTACTGGACGAACGGCGCTTTGAAGTCAGTGATGAAGACGAAGAAAACTACAATGCAACACTGAATGCGGTTAGCAAAGTCGGGGACTGGAGGCTGGCCGCAAACCTAGGCAAAGACTACTTCTTGGGCGTGGGTGGCGAAACATCGAATCGCTATCCGGTCGATGAGCAAGCTGACCCCTTTAAGCTTTTTCAAGGGGACTACGACCGCATCATCAACACAGAGGTAGGCTTTGACCTAGAGCGCTCTCTAGGGAGCGCTTGGCGGGGAAAAGTAATCGGCCTATATCGGGAGCGGGATTATACGGAACTGCAGTCACTCGTCCGCGGGCCGCTTGGCGAGATAGGTACGCAGGAAGTCGATACGCGACGACGCAGCATTAGCGAGGAGGTCATTGGCCGCCTTGAGCTTGACTACTCAGGCTGGGACGGACACACGATCGAAATAAACTTGGAGTCGGCGCAGAACACCCTTGATTCGAGTTTTTCCTTTAGTGCGCTCGAGGGTGATGTACTGGTTCCCCAGCCCGTTCCCGGTGCGGAGACTACCGTTGAGGAGGAGCGGCTCGACTTTCTCATCTCCGATTCTTTTCAGCTCGGCGCTATCTCAATCGATGCCGCCTTCAGCGCCGAGGATTCTACCGTGACTCAGGTTGGCGGCTTCGCTGAAGAGCGTTCATTCTTTTTTCTTAAGCCGAGCATCGCTATGAGCTACTCACCCACGGAGCGATCTCAATGGCGTTTGCGCGCGCTCCGCAACGTGGGTCAACTCGATTTGGAGGATTTTGTAAGCACTGCTGACTTAGGTGATGTGGAGCTCGCGCTTGGCAATCCGCAACTCTCCCCCGAAACGACGATTACCGTTGATTTGAGCTACGAAGTTCGAGGTGATGGCTTCGCTATTGGTTCGCTAACCGCTTTTCACGATTGGGTGGACGATGTAAACGATTTGCTGCCGCTAACGGGACAGCTAGAAATACCGGGGAACATCGGATCAGCCACGCGAGCGGGTTTGCGCGGTGAACTGACCTTGCCCTTAGATAAGATTGGTCTACCAGGCGGGCGCATGGACGCGAACGCGAGCTGGCAGACTTCCCGCGTCGATGACCCGCTAACGGAGCAGCCTCGCTTTCTGTCCGAGGAACGGCAATGGGAAGCGACGCTGGAACTGCGCCAAGATCTTCAGGCACAGCGTTTCGCCTGGGGTGCGATCCTATTTGCCGTTGATAGTTTTCCGATTTACGGTCTAGACGAAATAGACACGCGCGGGCACCGGGCAGATATGGACTTCTTTTTGGAGAGTCGGCATTTTGATGGGCTTCGGCTCAGACTGGTTGTGGAGGATCTACTTCGCGACGGAGAAGATCGAGACCGCCGCGTATTTGCCGGTGATCGAACAGTCTCGCCACTAGCTTTTCGAGAGGTGCGAGAGCAAAGGCGGGCCCGCACAATCAGCTTCGAGATTCGCGGGGATTTTTAAGGTAGATGAGGTAACTAGTAGCCTCATCAAACATCATTTTTGGAATTACTCTATGACTCACTATCAGCTTTTCGAACGGCTTGTCCTTTTATCGGCGTTCTTGGTGTTCGCGACTCCTAGTAATGCCGGCCCGGAAGACTTCCACGCCGGAGAGCTTATTCCAGAATTTGGAATGATCGCCGAAGTCCCTGGGCTACAACGTTTGCCATCCGATACGCATTTCAAGCTCGCAATCGACATCGTAGAGGGCGGTGATCCCGGTAGGATCAATGGCAAGTTCGAAACCGCCGCCAGTTTTCTTAATCTACAGCATGCCAACGGAATACCACCGGAGCAGGTAGAAATTGCGCTGGTCGTCCACGGTCAAGCGCATCGTGATCTGCTCAACGACAAGGCCTACGGAGCCGATAATCCGAATGCGGAGATTCTAGACGCGTTGCAGCAGCACGGTGTAAAGGTTTACTACTGCGGCCAATCGGCCGTTTACCGGGACGTTACAGCCAGCGACCTGCTGCCCGGGGTAGAGCTTAGCCTGTCGGCCACCACGACCCACGTGTTGCTGCAGCAGCAGGGTTTTTCACTAAGACCATGAATAGCTTTCCTGCGCGCAGGTGCACCCTGTATTCAATAGACGATTCTCAAATTTCTAGGTAGGTCTATGTCCGAGTTGGTAGGCCATGTAGAACAGCTCTGGCAGTACCCAGTGAAGTCCATGGCGGGCGTAAGCCTCGATGCGGCGAAGTTGGGTCCGAATGGGCTTCTTGGCGATCGGGGCTGGTGTGCGCGAGAAGAGGACATAGGGCAGCTGACCGTTGTGCGACGTACGCCAAAGCTATTGCTTTGTCGCGCCACCTATGAGGCGGATACGAGCGCGCCACTCGAGGACTCGTTCCGCGCCGGGCAAATACCTCCGGTGCGAATCACCCTGCCCGACGGGCAGTCTTTTAGCAGCACTGATGCGGATGCGGCGGACCGGCTGTCCGAGTTCTTGGGTATTCGAGTAACCCTTTGGCCGCTCCAAAAAAAATCAAAGCTGAGCCACTATCGCCTGGCCAAACCTCAGGGTGCTCGCGAATTCAAGCGCCAGTTCGCTAGCAAAACCCTGCCGGATTTCTCATCGATACCGTTCTCCAAGATTTTGGAGCTAATGTTCTTCGTCACCCCTTTGGGCAGCTACTACGATCTGGCGCCCCTGCACATTCTCAGTAGCTCTGCCCTTGCTCACATGCGCAGCATCGACCCCAAGGCCGAGTTCCGCATCGAGAGATTCCGTCCCAATATTTTTGTGAGAAGCCTTGATGAGGACAAAGGCTTAGATGACTTTTCCTGGGTGCAGGGGCGACTACAGATCGGTGAAGCGGAGGTCCGCTGTAGATCGCGTACTGTCCGCTGCTCCGCCCCCGCTCAGCCTATGCTATCTGGCTTAACGGCTAAGGAGGCAAGTGATAGTTCCGGGCCGCAGACGAGCTTCGAGAAGGATGGGGGCGTACTCCGTGCTATCGAACGAGAAACTGGCCGTCATCTCGGCATCTATGCATCCGTTAAAACACCCGGGCTGCTGCGGGTAGGCGATCCGGTATATTGGCTGCGGGCCAAAGCAAAGCCGGCAGAGGGTCTCAGCACCTATCAGCGATTGCGCAATCGGGTCTTGCACGCGAGCCTGGAGTCGGTTGATCGTTTCGGCTGCTAGGGCTTGGAATTGTGATCCTCGGTGATATCTTCTTCATCACCATGCTCGGCCGAAGCGCCCGGTGAGGGACTCTGACCCGCATCGTGATCTTGAGCTTGGTGCTCAAGCTGCACGGTCCCAGTATTTTCCAGCTTGTCCGCCGCCGCCCCTACAAGCGCCGGTGTATCGTTGGGATACATGTGTACGCCCGACAGCGTTACGAACGCCGGTTGTTGCGAGCGAGGATTTAGGTAGCCGTGCAGCCAAACAGCGAACACAGCCGTGAGCAGAGCGCCGAGGCCCGTCGCTGCTAACAGAATGGCGTAGGACGGACCGATGCGGACCGCGTTGGCCGACGGCCAATCGATCACGGAAAGCTGCGGATAGCGATCTACTTGACTCACCTCTATTTGCACCAGCCGCGCTTGTGCCTCTCGATGGAGTTCTTCTAGGCGTGCGAGATCCTCTACGAGGGCTTCGTGCGTGGCATAAATCGTGTTGAAGTTCGCGACATCGACTTTGTGTGCGTCAAGGCGGACACGGAGTTGACGCGCCGACTCTCTGGCGCTGCGAAAATCACGTTCAGCGTTCGCCAACTCGGCGCTTGTACCCTCCGCGTAGGCGTCCTTGAGCGACTCTGTCAGCTCTGCGATCTGATCAGGGATCTCGCGCAGACGAGGATCTTTCGCTATGTAATCGTCCGTATAGCGAGCCCGGAGTTCGCCCAGACGGGTCCGTAGAATAGCTAACTGCTTCGTCATCGCAGCCACGCCGCTGCGCTCTTGTTCCGGTACGAACTGTTCGCCGGCGTCGAGAGAAGCCTGCAAAGTGTTTAGGTAGGCTTCCGCGTTAACTTCCGTTTCAATCGCATTATTGAGCGCCTGATTAAGCCCGTCGAGTTCCGCGAGCACCGCGTTCTCTTGCCGCTCCATTGAAACGATCTCGTTTTCATTCCGAAACTCATCCAAGGCCAAGCGCGCCTCGCTGAGTTTGTTCGCGAGACTAGTCAATTCTGTTTGCACCTCGACCAGGGTGCGCGAGCGGCGTTGCTCGATATCGCGAGCACGAACGCCGGTGTATACATCAATCCAGCTTTCGACTACTGGGGGTAAAATGTCCGGCTCATCCCCGGTCGCATGCAGTTCGAGCAGGTTAGTCTCTGGCACCGGCTGCACGGTGAGCAAACTGCGTAATTCAAGGGGAGTTAGTGCTAACGCGTAGTCCTGTTCCAGTAGCTCAGCTAGCGATCTGGTGATTTCGCTGCCCGTGAGAACCCTTCTTTGAATCGCCACACCCTGCACATCCACATCGACAAGCTCTGCGTCGATTTCCGTCGGTGCGGTCATTAATACCGTCGAACTGCTCTGGTACAGTTTCGGTTGCAGTAGCGTATAGGCTAGCCCGACCGCGAGTGCGGCCAGGAAGGACACTAGGAAAACCTTGCGCCGTGCGCGGCCATAGGCCAAATCCTCGAGAGAAGATACTGACGAGATGGGTGTTTCGGCGCCGGTGGCGGTTTGCAGACTCATTAAATGGACGACGGAGACGCAAGCGGTATCGATTTGGCCACCAGAATATCGCATCCACGGTATTGCTGTATCGGAGAGACAGTTAAGTACTTCGCAGTTTGGCGACATATAGACTAAATTTTGAGAAAAACCGGCACGTAGACAAAACAACACGGAGGGTCACGATGAAGTCCGATAAAGACCTTGGTATGGACGCGAAGATCACACGCAGAGACCTTCTTCACGACGTAGGATTGACTGCTCTAGGTATTGGTATAAGCACCGCGCTGCCCGCCGCGGCAGCGTCGCCTATTAATTTGGGCTCCAGCGAGGGACTGCAGGACTCAAAATCCCCCGTGCCGGATGCGACGAATTACCCGCCGATTCGGACCGGCTTGCGGGGATCTCATCCGGGAGCCTACGAAGCGGCGCACGCACTGGCTCGGGAAGGCCGTGCATTCCCGGAACCTGTCGATCTTGACGAGGAGTACGATCTCGTCGTGGTCGGCGCGGGAATCTCCGGCCTTGCGGCCGCTCACTACTACCAAGACCGCTTTGGGAGGGACTCGCGCATCTTGCTCTTGGAGAACCATGACGACTTCGGCGGCCATGCGCGTCGCAACGAATTTCATCAGGGCGGCAAGATGCGCCTGTCGCTTGGCGGAACGCACAATCTTGAGTGGTGGAATTTCAGTAAAGAGGTGAAGCGCTACCTCAAGCGTCTCGGTGTCGATGCGAAAAGAATGCGCAAGGACATGCAGTTTGAGTACGGTCGGCAAGCACCGAACAGCCCGGCCATGTACTTCGACAAAGACACTTTCGGCACCGATCGATTGGTGGCCAAGTCCGACCTTTCCGCCGCGGGCGGGCTTGCGGAAGATCGCATCGATCAGTTCCCGCTTAGCGAAACATCAAAGACAGCGCTGAAGAACTTTTACAAGCGGCGCGACGATGTCTTGCCAGATATGTCTCGAGTCGAGAAAGAGGAGTATCTGCGCACGATTTCCTATCCGGAATTTTTACGTCGCTATGGCGCGCTGGATGAAGAGGCTATCTTTTTGTTCTCAAAGCAACTCCATGGAGGTTGGGGGGTCGAAATGCGGGCCGCTTCTGTGATGGAGGCTCTGGAGGCGGGCTTGCCCGGACAGCACCTGCTCGGAGGAGATCACAGCGAGGACGGATGGGACTACCCGGCCGCAATGTGGCCCGATGGCAATGCAAGCCTGGTTCGTCTGCAGGTAGCCTCGCTGATACCCGAAGTAGCCCCCAAGGCGGATGCGAGTAATGTCGCCGTAACTAATTTTGACTACGGCAAGTTAGATCAAGCGGGCGAAAACGTTCGCCTGCGCCTAAATTCCACGGTCATCCGTGCGCAGGATACGGACGGCGGCGTCTACGTTAGCTACCTTAGCAATGACAAGCTGCTGCGGCTTCGTGCTAAACATTGTGTGATGGCGTGCTACCACGTGATCATTCCTCATCTCATTCCCGAGTTACCGCAAGCTCAAAAAGAGGCCATGAAGTATCAAGTGAAGGTTCCTTTGGTGCTGACGAATGTGCTGCTTCGTAATACAGAGGCCCTCGATAGGCTTGGTATCGACAGTGTGGACTGTCCAGGAAGAATGCTTTCAAGCCTGTTCACTTTCAGAGGCATCAATACCGGCGGCTTTTCCCACGACCTGAAAGAGGAAGGACCTGTTTCCCTTGTCTTCTGGGGCATGATCTCGCCGCCGAAAGAGGCCATTGATTTACAAGCACAGCGTCGTGCATCTCGTGCGCTGATGCTTGGTTTGAGCTTTGAAGATTACGAACGAGAAGTGCGAACCGTGTTGGACGGACTACTGGGCCCTGCCGGATTCGATGTCGAAACGGATATCTTGGCAATAACGGTGAACCGTTGGCCCCATGGTTACGCCCATGAATACCTGGATCTTTGGGACTACGACTGGGAAGAGGGCAACGCACCTCATCTAACAGCACAACAGCCCTTCGGAAAAATAACCATGGCGAACTCGGATGCGGGCGCTTACGCCTACACGCATGGTGCGATCGATGAGGCTCACCGGGCGGTAAAACAGCTGCCTTCCTAGAACCGAAACCGCTTGTAATCGCGAGCTCTGCTTGCGCTCGGCACAAACAAGGATGGAGCGGAGAATCTTACCCTCAGGTTAGCGGATCGCCGACGTCAGCTGACCTGCTGAATGATGTTCCACCGCTTCAACGAAAAGAATCTCACAGGCTCCTGCTCCGCGATCTGTGCGGGTGAGACTGGTCGGAACGGTACGGTTATCTCTCAGGTGCACATCGACAAGCTTTCCACGAAGGCTAAGTAGCGCGCCTTCGGGAACAGCCGCGAGTTCTTCCTCAATCAGAGCGTCTGCGGGTATCAGGTGCAAATTGGCCGAATGCAGCTCGACTACTTCCAGCCTAAGCGGACTGTCAAACCGCTTCCAAAACAGAAACCGATCTCCCTGCGTGATGGCTATGCCAGCCAATACCCGCTCGTCGGACATAGGGCCCCAGCCCAGCGCAAAGTCCCAGGGCGCTACATCGGACAGCTCGTCCCACCGATAGTGGCGCTTTGACAGCAGCTTAGCGCTTAGGGAAAAATCTGCACGCAACGTCAGGGGTACGCCCTTATGCACTAGTTGCTCGGTCGCTAACGGCTGCTGAACGGGTGCCGCTGGTGCGACGACGCCATCAGGCAGGGTCACACGATCCGAGCAGCCAAACAGCAAAAATAGAAGTAGCAACGACAGCATTAGCGCTTTTGCTGACGATAAAACCGCGGTTCGTAGCATTTTTAGTCGCTTTTGTTCAGTAAAGAGTCCAATCGCTGAACGCCTGCTTTCAGTGTTTGCCCGCTACTGCGAGGCCATCCACTTGGAGCGAGCGATCTGTCTTGCGATGGAGAGCATTTCGTTGCTCTTTTCGCTGTAGTCACGACCGGTGCCAAACCAGGCGATTACCAACTCACGCGATGGATCGACATACAGCCCTTGACCGGAGTACCCGGACTTAAACATTCCCCCGTCAGCCCAAACCTGATCCCACTGCCAAGCCGCCCGCACCGGTAGGTCCTCTCCCAGTTCTTCTGCCAGCGAGCTAAGGTCTTCTTCACTCAAGGAAAGCCCAGCGGTTTGCATCGCGGCGACGGTCGCACCGCTAAGCACGTCCAGCTCATCGGCCTGCGCGAAGACTTGTCCGAAGCGCGCCAGATCGCGCAATCTTAAGGAAACGCCCCCAGACGCATAGCTGTAACCCTCTGGGCTGACGGTGATGAAAGCATCGGCCTCAGCGCCGATTTTCGACCAAATCAATCCTCTCACAAGCTCCGGATAGCTTTGACCCGCGACGGATTCGGCGACGAGCATCAGCACATTCGTATTGGCCGAAACGTATTCATTCTTGCGGTTGGATTCTCTATGCATTTGCATCTGCTGCAGCGTTGGCAAGAAACTCAAGCCTCGATCGGTTTGTGCTGTTACTCCGAGCGATTCCTCCATCTTGTAGACACAGGTATTGCGATTTTGATAGCCATCGCTGTCGAGGCAGTCGATTCCTGAGGCCATGTCGAGCACATTTTGCAGCGGTATCCCAGCCCAACCGGAGTCCTTCAGCTCAGGTACGAGTTGATCGATGGGTGTAGAGAGCTTTAGCTGGCCTCTTTCGGCGAGTGCCGCAATCACGCTGGCGGCGAATACCTTACTCACGGACCAGCTGAAATGCCGCTCCCAAGCCTGCATATTCGGGTACGCCTCGAAGAGGATCTCACCCTTGTGGAGAACGATCGCGGCGTCAAGCAAGGGATCTGTACTCACGTAATTGAATAGGGTTGTTTCTCCCGCGCTGCGGTTAATTGTCAGCCCGGCGAGTTCCCGCTTAAGGGCTACCGGTAGTGCTCGCGTCTTCGCAGATCGATAGATAGGCTCATGAAAACGGTAGGCCGTGGGATGTAAATGAAACTGTCGGCTGATCGCGCCACCGCTATCAAAATTCTCCGCATTCACGGACTGGAACGTTTCTCTAGGCGCTTGTGCCTGACCGAAGCCCGCAAAAAGCGCTAGCGAAAGGAAGCTTGCGATCAATCCGGCTGTGAGTGGGCCTAAGCGTGTATCCATCAACTCACGAAGCCCAAATCGTCCCACTGATTTCATCTATAAGTCTCCTGTATACAGCCAATCCAATTTTTAGCCTGGCAGTTCCCCGGCGTAGCCCCTACAATCGCGCCCCGATTTTCCCGCCGATCTGCTGCTATGTACAAAATTCGCACTTACAACACAATTTCCGTTAAGGGCTTGGATCGCTTTGGCCGTGAGGACTACGAAGTTGCAAGCGAGCTGCCGGGCCCCGACGCTTTTCTTATTCGTAGTCAAAAGCTCCACGATATGGAGTTTCCGGCGTCGCTAAAGGCGATTGGGCGAGCAGGAGCAGGCGTCAATAATGTGCCCCTTGAGCGCTGTAGCGAAGAGGGCATTGTCGTCTTTAATGCTCCGGGAGCCAACGCCAACGCGGTGAAAGAGCTGGTATTGGCCGGCATGTTGCTGGGTTCCAGAGACATCTATGCGGGCATGCAGTTTGTCGGTTCCTTGAGTCCGCAGGACGGTTTGGACCCGCTCCTTGAAAAAGAAAAAAAGCGCTTCGCGGGAAGTGAGGTCATCGGTAAGACTCTGGGCGTGGTTGGTTTGGGCAATATCGGTTCGCTCGTCGCCAACATGGGGCTGGCCCTTGGTATGAAAGTGATCGGCTATGATCCAGCAATTAGTGTCGAAGCGGCATGGCGCCTCTCGAGCGATGTCGAGAAAATGGATAACTTGCCCACACTGTTTGGTCGGGCCGACTACATTAGTTTGCACCTTCCTGCCCTGGATAGCACTCGTGGACTCGTGGATGAAGCGCTACTCAGCAACGTGCAACCGGGCACGGTTCTGTTGAATTTCGCCCGAGGTGAGATCGTAGATGTTCCCGCGATTCTGGCGGCTCTGGAGGGCGAGGCTCTTCATCGCTACGTATGTGACTTCCCAACCAACGACACGTTGGGACATGAGAAGGTCCTGCAAATGCCGCACATCGGTGCCAGCACGGGCGAAGCGGAGGAAAATTGCGCCTTAATGGTCGCTGACCAGCTAATGGACTTTCTGGAGAACGGTAATGTTCGCAACTCGGTGAATTTTCCTAACATCGAGCTTCCTCGAACGACGCCAGTGCGACTCACGATTACCAATCGAAACGTACCTCGGGTGTTGAACAGCATCACTGGAATCATTGCAGATCACGATATCAATATTGTCGACATGCTTAACAAGAGCCGTGATGAGCTGGCCTACAACATAATCGACCTTGCGGTTTGTCCCGATGAAAAGTCTTTGGCAGCGCTCCGCGCTTTAGATGAAGTCATCAATCTGCGTGTGATAGGGTGCGATTAAAGCAGCCGTGAGCACTCTCCTTGGCAGATTCTCTAGCCTATGACGCCGATGCGCGGACGCCCGTAGATTCTTCCGAGGCCGTGAGCGGCCTTCAGCTAGGCACCGTTCTGATCGGTATCTCGATCACCCTGCCTCTGATGTACAGCGCCGGCGAGCTGGCGCAGGGGATCGGTTTCAAGAAGGCCGCGCTGGCTGCGCTCATCGGTGCTCTAGTGCTCAGTCTCATGTCCGTGCCGGCCGCTATCGTCGGCGCCAAAACTCGCCTGTCCAGCTATATGATCATCGAGCATACTTTTGGGTACGCCGGTGCGAAGTTTATTAATTTCGGTTTTGGCCTGTTTCTGCTGGGATGGTATGCAGTTACCGCCGAGCTGTTCGGGCGAACTTTGTTTCTTGCCGCCAACGATTTACTAAATCTCTCAGGCCCCGAGTGGGTGTACACGGTGGTTTCGAGCCTCGTCGTCACCGTGACCACGATTTATGGCTTTAAAGCCATTGACCGACTTGCGCTCGTAGCCGTGCCCTTCCTTCTTTTGGCGTTGTTGGCGGTGGTTGCTTTGTCGCTGCGTGAGCGCGGTTTTGATGAGCTGGTCTCGATTCCCGCAAGCGGTGCACTGGATATGCCCACAGCCGTTTCAGCCGTCATTGGTGCGGCGATCGTCGGTGTGGTCTTAACGCCAGACTTAACTCGCTATGCACGCAATACGAGCGATTGCGTGACGGCGTCATTTGTAGGGCAGGGCGGGGGAATGAGCATTGCCTACCTCGTGGGCATGATTCCCGTACTCGTATGGGGTGAGCTGGAGCCCATGAGCTATATGTTGCTTATGGGTTTCGGCGCTATTGCGCTAGCCGTCTTGGTTTTTGCCACCTGGACTACCAACGTCATCAACCTGTACTCGACAGCTCTCGCCGCCCGGGCATCAGTCCCGTTCGGTGACTACCGTCTGATGGTAATTGTTCTTGGTCTCGCAGGCACAGGCGCAGCGTTGGTCGGTATCTCCGAGAACTTGATCGATTTCTTGATTGTCATGGGCCTGCTGGTCCCGCCAATTGCTGGTGTGTATCTCACCAATTTTTTTATCCTCGGTAGGAAAGACTTTAGTGAGGGTAAATTGGCACAAAGGCCGGCTCTAAGAACGACTGCTTTGGTCGCGGTAGTCGCGTCCGGCGCTACCGCAAGCTTGCTCAGTGCGCAGAATGCATCACTCACCAGCGTAGGAGCGGTCGATTCATTGCTTCTGTCAGCGTTTGTCTACCTGCTGCTTGAAAAACTAAGCGCCAAAACTGCAGCGACAGCCGCATCGCGGACCGAGTAAACCGATTGCGTTTCGTTTTCCGAACCGGGTGCTCGGTTCTCTGCAGGTTTCGGGCCTCTATGGCATGCCTTCTTTATACGGCACACGGTACCAACACCTATTGGGGTATTAAAAGATGCCAATAAAAGTCGTACAAAAGCTTGGTGCCTATCGCTTGCCTGTCGAGTGACAGCACAGTTTGAGTCCAGTAAAGGCCTATTAAAAGCCCAGTGAGAACCTGATGAGAGTAGGAATTGACGTAGGAGGTACGCATACTGATGCGGTTCTCTTGGATGGCAAGGAAGTACTTGCCTCCGTCAAGCATCTTACGTCCGCCAATGTACGTGATGGGGTCTTCGGAGCCCTGGACGCTGTGCTACACCAGGCGCAGGCACCCCATTCGTCCATAGATGCGGTGATGATTGGCACCACGCAATTCACCAATGCGGTGATTGAACGGCGGGAACTGGTACCCACCGCGGTTATTCGCGCCGCTTTACCCTCCGGTGAACTTATTCCGCCAATGATCGACTGGCCGGAGGACATCGCCGATGCGCTCGGCCGCCATGCGTATATGATCGACGGTGGTAAGACCTACGACGGTTTTCCGATTGGAGAATTTGATCAGCGTGAGCTTGATGAAGTGCTCGATGACATTGCGGCCAAGGGTATCTCGCTGATTGCCGTATCGAGTGTGTTCTCTCCATCCGATCCCTCGCAAGAGCGACTTATTGCTGAGCAAATCCGCGCGCGCATGCCGGACGTGAAAATGACCTTGTCACACGCGATCGGTGGCATGGGGCTTCTTGAGCGAGAAAATGCAGCCATTTTGAATACGTCGCTTTTACCTTTGGCCGATAAGGTCATCAGTGCTTTTGCGAGTGCCTTAGATGTTCGTGGAATTCAGTGCCCCTTTTACATTTCCCAGAACGATGGAACCCTGATGTCGGCAGAGTTTGCTGCGGAGTTTCCTGCATTGACCTTTGCCTCTGGACCAACAAACTCACTGCGCGGCGCGAGTCTGCTGACTCAGTTGGAGGATGCGGTAGTGGTAGATATCGGTGGTACCACGTCCGACATCGGCGTACTGCAGGGTGGTTTTCCACGCCAATCAAATGTGGCTATTTCGGTCGGCGGTGTGCGCACCAATTTTCGTATGCCTGATATACAAGCCATCGGTCTTGGTGGCGGCAGCATCGTCGCAAGCGACGACCTTCAAATTGGCCCCCAGTCCGTCGGCTATCGGCTGGTAGAAGAAGGACTCGTATTCGGAGGCCAAACGCTTACCAGCACCGATATCGCCGTGGCCAACGGGTCTGCAGCTATCGGCGATGGGACCAAGGTAGCCGAACTAGACCCGGAGCTAGTCGAGCAGGCGACGCAGGAGATGCATCACATCGTCAATACCGGTATTGATCAAATGCGATCCAGCGCCGAGCCGGTCCCAGTGATTTTAGTTGGCGGCGGCGCAGTGCTGATATCGCGCTCGCTCGACACGGCTGCGGACCTGTTACGACCGGAACACTCTGGTGTGGCCAATGCGATTGGTGCCGCCAACGCTCAGATTGGGCGCGAAACTGAATTGATAGCGAACTATCGCGACAAGCCCCGCACTCAGGTTCTGGATGAGCTAAAGGATGCCCTTTCACAAGAATTACTGGCGGCGGGTGCCGCGGAAGAAACTATACGCATTGCCGATGTTGAAGAAACCGCTATTTCCTACATGGCTAATGAGGCGAGCAAGCTGCGCGTAAAACTTGTGGGGGATCTGAAGTTTTCCGCGAATGCACCTTCCGCAGGGGCTGATTCGCAAGAGGGCCTTCCATGAGTACTCGAATCGGTCCGGACGACATTGCGGACTTGTGCCGAGGATCCGTTTTTCTGGCCACTGGTGGAGGCGGTGATCCCTATATAAGCCAGGTGCTGGTCACCGAAGCACTCAAAAAGTATGGCCCGGTCGATCTATTTTCCCTTGCGGACTTGCCAGAAGATGCGCTCGTGGTGGCGGTCGGTGAAGTCGGTGCGCCCTCCATAAGCCTTGAGCAGTTACCCGGGGGTGATGAATGCCTTGCGGTGATAGATCGCTTTGAGGAATTCACGCGCAAAAAAATCACCCATCTCGTGTCCTTTGAGGTCGGTGGCGCAAACTCAGTGATTCCGCTCATCGCGGCGGCTGCCCGCGGTCTGCCGTTGATCGACGGTGACGGTATGGCTCGCGCGCTTCCCGAGGCGCAGATGATGACCTTTGCGATCGAAGGAGTGAAACCTTCGCCGGCGGTTGCGGTCGACTATAGCGGCGGTTGCGTTTACTTCGATGTAAAGGACACGCGCTTGTATGAGCGGCAAATCAGAAGTTTTGCGATGGCCATGGGAGGAATGGTGTTTACTGCCGAGCACCCCATGAATGCTGCTGAAGCGCGACGCGCGATCGTGCCGAATACAATTAGCTTCGCCCTGCGTCTCGGGACGCTGTTGCGAGAGAAGCGCGGTAATGCGCTCGTACTCGAAGCACCCTTGCGAAAACTCTTTCGGGATTCGGACTTCGGAGATTTTCGCCATTTGTATACGGGAAAGGTAATCGATATTCAGCGAAAAACCGTGGGTGGCTTTGACGTTGGAGAGGCGGTGCTTGCTTCCACTATCGATGAAAGACCGCCGATGACGCTGTCGATCAAAAATGAATTCCTGTTAGCAAAGGTTGGGGAGCAAGTGCTTGCTAGCGTACCGGATTTGATCACAATGGTTGATCATGAAACCAGTGCACCGATCAATGCGGAGCGAGTGCACTATGGCCAGCGCGTCAGCGTGTTTGGAATTGGCTGCCCGCCCCACTATCGCACGAAGAAAGCGCTGGCGGTGGTGGAGCCGCGAGCGTTTGGCTTTGATTTGGATTATGTCCCTATCGAGGACTTGCCCCAGGGGGCTTAAATGATTGAGCGATCGCCTCACCCTTTTAAAGGGACTGCTTTTACTGTCGTGTTTGCCGGCTTCCTGGTTGCCGCCTGCCAGCCAGTTACCGAACAGGTGACCGCGCCACTGCCACCTGAGTCCCAAGTACTGAGCTATCCCGACTCGCGCACAGAATCGGTTTACGACGAGTACTTTGGCGAACGCGTCGGCGATCCCTACCGCTGGCTAGAAGACGACCGCAGCGAGGAGACCGGGGCCTGGGTCCTTGCGCAGAATACGCTGACTCAGGACTATCTTGCGAAAATCCCCTATCGCTCGCTTATCGCTGACCGAGTGCAAAGGCTGCTGGATTACGAGCGTGTTTCCGCACCTTTTGTTGAGGGTCAGTACACCTACTTTTACCGAAACGATGGCCTGCAAAATCAAGACGTGCTCTACCGCCAGCGCGATGGCGAAGCAGCGATAGTCTTTATTGATCCAAATAAGTTCAGCGAAGACGGCACGACGTCAATGGCTGGAGTCAGTTTTTCACGAGACGGCAGCCTACTTGCCTACCAGCTATCGAAAGGAGGCAGCGATTGGCGCAGCGTGCACATTTTAGACGCGGCAACCGGTTTGCCGGTGGATCAAGCCTTGCAAGATGTAAAGTTCAGCACCATCGCCTGGGTAGGGCAGGTGGGCTTCTACTACTCTAGCTATGACCGTCCCGATGGCAGTGTTCTATCAGCGCGTACGGATACGCATAAGCTGTATTTTCACCGCATAGGGAGTTCACAGGACGATGACGAGCTTGTCTTCGGCGGCGCGGCCGAACAGCGACACCGCTATGTAAGCGCTAAGGTCACTGAAGACGATCGCTATGTGCTGATATCGGCTGCTAATACAACCACAGGTAATAAGCTCTTTTTAATCGATCTAGCCGAATCCAAAAGTGCCTTAAAAACGGTGGTCGCCGACGAAGAGTCGGACACCCGGCTTGTGGACAATCGTGCGAGCGACCTCTTTTTCTACACCAATCGGGATGCGCCGAACGGTCGTGTCGTGCGCGTAAATGCTGAGGCGCCCGCTGCGGCTGGTTGGCGTGACTTTATTCCGGAGAGAAAGCAGGTGTTATCTGTAAGTACCGGCGCCGGCTACTTTTTTGCGAATTATATGATCGATGCGCTCAGCAGAGTGGAACAAATCAATGATCGGGGCAGCAAAGTTCGCGATATCACACTCCCGGATCTCGGCACCGCCAGCGGATTCAGCGGCAAACGCGAGCAAACCACGCTCTACTTCAACTTCACCAACTATCGAATCCCCTCCAGTATTTACGCGTTAGATGCCGGTAGTGGCGAAGTGGAGCTATACCGAGAGTCGAATTCCAGCTTCGCCAGCGGTGAGTATGAGTCGCGCCAGGTTTTCTATCAGTCCAATGATGGCACCAGGGTGCCGATGATCATCACTCATCGCAAAGGTTTGTCACGCGACGGCAGCACGCCGACCTTGCTCTATGCCTATGGCGGCTTTAACGCCAGCATTCGCCCGCGCTTTAGTAGTACCGTGGCGACCTGGCTGGAGCTTGGTGGCGTCTATGCAGTTCCGAACATTCGCGGGGGCGGTGAGTATGGAAAGGCCTGGCACGATGCGGGAACCCAGCGGCAAAAGCAGAACGTGTTTGATGACTTTATCGCCGCCGCCGAGTATTTGTTTAAAGAGCGCTATACCTCGCCGTCGAAGCTTGCGATCCGCGGTGGATCTAACGGCGGCCTCCTGATCGGCGCGGTGATGACCCAGCAACCGGATCTTGCACAAGTCGCCCTACCGGCCGTGGGTGTGATGGACATGCTCCGCTATCACAAGTTTACCGCCGGTGCCGGTTGGTCTTACGACTACGGGACAGCGGACGATAGCGAGGAGATGTTTCGTTACCTGCTCGGTTATTCGCCGCTGCATAATTTACGGATCGGGACACGTTACCCGGCGACGCTGGTGACCACGGCGGACCACGATGATCGGGTAGTTCCTGCCCATTCATTTAAGTTTGCCGCCCAGCTGCAAAGATCGCAGGGCGGAAGCGCACCCACATTAATTCGCATCGAAACAGATGCGGGGCACGGGGGCGGCATGCCGATTGGTAAGATCATTGAGCACTACGCCGACGTGTATGGATTCACACTCTACAACATGGGCTATAAGCAACTGGCGAACTAGCCCAGCCGCTCTTAGGGAAGGCCAACGCTAGCTTCGCCTAGGGCTACTTCAACACCGCCACTTCGATCGCTGCCAGCAACTCCATCAGAGTCTCTGGTCCCGAACCCGGTGCTCCACCATTCACGGCCGGCCAGCTGGAAAAAACGGCGATAACGATATCGTGCTCGGGTACGACGTGAATGGTCTGGCCGTGAACACCGCGCGCTTGAACAGTACCGCGGCCATCTCCGATTCCCCAGGTTAGCGTTCGATAGTAGGGCTTGTGGCCCGGGCTGCTAGGCAGGGGCCAAGCCCGGCTGCCATCACGGCTGAACATATCGTCCAGCCAAGATGTGGAGACAACTTGCGTGGCACCAGCGCGGCCTCGATTCGCCATTAACAAGCCCACCCGCGCAAGATCCCCCAGGGTGGACTGCATTCCTCCAGATGCGAGAGTAAAGCCACCGATGTCCACCGTAATATCCGCATCGCGTTCCGCGCCCATTGGCTTCCAAACATAGTGGGAGACTAGGTCGGCAAAGCGCCTTCCGGTCGCAGCCTCTAGCACCCAAGCCAGCACGTCGACCGTACCCGACTTATATGCGAACTTGCCCGCCCGCTGCGCGTCGTGAGTTACCTTGGGAAGAAAGAGGTAGTTGCCCACGACCGGGACGTCTTCGCAGGCAGGTCCAGTCAGGAGACCATCAGCGCAGTCCTGGCGGCGCACGGTGCTGTCGGGGGCGTCGTAGTCTTCGTTCCAGGATGAACTGTCGCGCATGTCCAGCAGGTCGCGAAGCTTATCGGCTCCCCAGCCACTTTCGGCAAGCTCTGGAACGTAGTCAGCCACCGACTTATCGACATCGACCAAACCAGCATCCGCAACAGCGGCGAACGTCAGGCCCGCTACTGTCTTGGACACGGACCAGAGCAAATGGGTACGCTCTGCCGTCAGTGTTCCACCGTAGTACTCTAGGTGAACTTTGCCTTTGTGAAGCACTAAGATTCCGTCGATGTACTGATCGGCAGCCACCGTGCTAAGCGTGCTACGTCCACCCTTCCAATCGATGATCATGTCCTTCTCGGCGGTAGCGCGACCGAGTAGCGGTATCGTTCGTTGGGGATCGTTACGGATTTTCTTGCTCGGAAGTACTTCCGTTAAATGCGTATAAGCCCAGCGGTTATGAGGGCCGAACTGCCAGTTGTCGCCGCTGAGCCCAGGCGGCCTTGAGTAGGAAACAACAGCGTCTGAAACAACAGCGTCGTGAACAGCTGTGTTGGAAACCTCAGCTGTCGCTACAGAGAACCACGGAACTAAAACGGCAAAGAGCAGTGCATATAATGTACGGTCTAGGCTGCTTGATTCTAAGCTGCTTTGCCTGCGTTGCTCTAAAATGCTCGTACGCAATGCCAGGGATGGACAAACTGTCGATGGCACTCTCAATTCACTCGCTCTCTTTCACTCTCTTCGCTAACTAGGGAGCAGTATGACCACTTCATTCGTCTACGGTCGCAGACACTTCTAGCGTGCAAATACTCCCAGTAAAGTCAGCCAATCGACACGCCGCCACCCGAAGTCCTAAGTCTGCCAAATCTGCTGGGTTTGATGGGGCTAACTGAAAATTCAACGTGTAGTCTGTATCGGGCGACAGCGCACACCCGCTACCACGACGTGTTTTTTGCCATGACAGATCGTTTACGCTTTCCAAATCGCAGGCGCTTCCCGAAATCGAAGTCTCACCGGGACAGATAGAAACCCAAATATCGAGCCTTAGATCATCAAAGCCACCGGTAGCGTTACCCAGTACTTCAAAGTTTCCCGAATCGTCCTCAGCTGATGTACTTCTGAACGGTAGGTAGTACAACGTGTCCGAATCAGACGAGATCAAAGCCGTTATAGGGTCGGCAGGCGGTGCGCCAAGGTCAATCATCGCCAACGCTCGTGAATTATTCGGACTTGCGCAACTCGGCGGGTCTTCCGGTTCGTCGTCCGGTGGATCGTCTCCACCACCAGTGCCTTCTTCGTCGCTAGTACCCGATGAGTTGGCGATAGCACTTTGAAGAATCGCGAGGTTTAGCGAGGGCAACTCGGGAAAGTTGTCGGCATCGAGGGGATCAGTGCTCGCTTCAAGTTCTGAAGCGTCATCGAAGCCGTCTCTGTCACTGTCCCTTTCGAGTGGGTCCGTACCGAGTTCGAGCTCTCGTTCATCGGTAAGCGTGTCATTGTCATCATCGCTATCGCATGGGTCTCCCAGGCCATCGCTATCCGTATCAAGTTGAGAATTGTTCGCTACGGACGGGCAATTGTCGTCATCGTCTTGGATTCCGTCGCCGTCCGCGTCTTCAGAAATTTCGAAAACCGCGTCCACCTCCTTATCGGAATCCATAACGAGAACACATGGTCCGGTCCCCGTGCAGTCATCGGCCCAACGTGCAAGAAAAAATCCTTGTGCTGGAAAAGCTCGTAGTGTCACTGTTTCATTCGCGGGAAAGTCAAAAGTACACATGTCGCTGCGGACTGGCGAATCACCACAATTGATACGCTGAGCGGATGGATCATCCCGCACCTGCCCATCTCGAATTGGGGATGCACCACGTCGTATATTGCGAAGCTCGCCAACGCTGAGTGTGAAGGTTTGATTGTCCTGAGCGAGAACCACGGCAGGAATGACATAGCACGAAAAAACGAAAGCCATTCCAGCCAGAATGATTCCGCTGCGAACAAAGAGGGCTGGCCGCTTGGGCGTAACCCGGGCGTTGTTGCTCCCCGCTCCACCGAACGACAGCATTTGTTTGCTTAGGTAGTCATACATAACGTTTCCATAGAGCGACTGAGAAATTACCGATCTGTTGTAAAACGCGTCAAGCAATTTTACTTCTAAAGCTACTTGCTTCCGGGCCTTGTCAGGAAGTTCGACAGCGGTTCGACCGGCGTTTACGATTGCTAGTTAGACAGCCGCTCCCAGCGATAGCGGTCGGTGATGCCACGGCTGCCGCTCGCGAAGTCCCAATCGTCGAGTCCCATACATGAGCCATTCGGACCTACTTGCTCGAGATTAACCGCCGCGGTTGTCCGATGCTAGCCCGCTTCCTCGCCGGCTAAGAGCTCATCCAGACTCGGCGGATCACAGATGTAGCTAAGCGCATCGGCCGGAACTTCTTCATTGATTCCGAGCGATGTATACAGACCGTTTAGATCATTGAGAGTCTGGCAGGCTTCATACAACTCGTAAGATAGCGTGCCGACAATGACGGCTGCCCCAACATAGGGGACGGCTTCTGCTGGCACAGAAGCCAGTGATCGGGCGGCCACTCGGGAAGTGCGCGCCGCTAGGGAGCGTCCGAACTTGCGTGTTGCAGCGGCGCGCGTGGCGTTGCGAGTTTGGCTTGTGGTCAACTTGGCGGACAGCGCACCACTGACGGTACGGACGCCCATGGTGGCGGCAAGGGCGGTCGAAACAGCTGCGTTAAACGTTGTGCTCGTGAGCAAAAGAATATTGCTGGTGATAGATCCGGCAAAAACCAGCATCAATACGGTACGCCCGAGTAAACGGAACATGATCAACCCCAGTCAAACGAGTACTTGTCTGGGAGGATACTACGATTGAGTCGGGCCTTTCGCTGAGGGCCATAAGTGCCTAGCGGCTACCGCTACGAGCAATCAGCGATTCCATGAGATCGTAGAGCCCCGCTGCCTCTACCTTCATTATGACCTCTGCCTTTTGCTCTCCCAGACCAGGCTGATAGTGTTCGGCCCACGATAAGGTATTGCCGTAGCCCGGCCCAAAGTGCGTATCGACATCGACGTAGAGGTCTTTTTGCTCTTCGACGAGATCTGGTTTTAGCCAGATGCCCGCCGCGATTTCATCCCAAAGCGGAAAGCCCGGCTCCAAGCCACTAATTTCTTCGGCGAGGCGCGGACCGGCAACCGCAGCCAGACGTGCTTTCAGTTCTGGCGTGATCTGCGTAGCTGTCGAAGGATCAACAGGAACCATGACGATTCGCTTCCACGGACTGCGGGCGACGATGCTGGCGGCCTCCGGGTCCCAGAAGACGTTGAATTCACGCCTAGGCGAATTGACAAACTCGCGAGCAAACTCTGCCGCCGAACGGTTCTCTAGGGCCTGGCGCGGTCCCAGACTGCCGCCCATATAGATCAGTTCCTTAGCCAGTTCAGCGAAGCGCGGTTCAAGACTTTGTGCCAGCGCCAGGTTCGTCATTGGACCCGTTGCGAAGATACTGATTTCACCCGGATAGCGGCGAACCATGCGGACCAGAAAGTTCGCAGCAATCTCGGCGGCTGCAGAAATTTTTGGGTTGCCGCCCGCCAGCTCTACCGGATCGAAGGGGCCAAAGTAGGGTGGTTGGCTCTGCTGGGTCGGCTCGACCCACTCGCGCATCCAAGCCCCCTTCCACACAAGTTTGCCGTAGAGGGACTCAAAGCGGCTGGTGAGCCGTTCCGAGTTCAAAAGGGGAAAAGTCGCTCCCTCCATAACTGGGATACTGGTGTCTCCATGAATTTCTATGCCCCGGAGAGACTGGGCCGTTACGCGGTTAGCCCAACTGTTACCACTCACTGTCGTAATGCCCAAGACTTCAACATCAGGGGCGTTCAAAAGCATGTAGTGCATCAGACCAAATGCATCGTCGTCGATAATTATCTTGCGCGTTTCCGCGGCGGCTCCGCCGACGAGTAGAAAACTGGCTATGAAAGCCAGAAGACAGTTCATAGAACGAGGCAGTGAGCGTAGATGAGACATCGTAATTGGGAGCTTTTCGGAACAGGGAAAGCCTGAGTATACGCGGGAACGGTCTGCAAAAACTTTTTGCCCGGCCGCCTCAGGTGCGACGCTACGCTAGAAGCGCTCCCTAAAGTTCGGCCAGCAGTCCGGCGAGCGGTCACCGGCTTCCCTTCGCAGATTTACCGCTCTCGCAGCGTGTGCTTCGTCTTAGAGCGGGATGTCCAGATCAAGATCTACCCGCTTAACGATACTGGCGATTTGCTGTGGTTGAATGTTTCCAAGGATATTGATGAAGACGGCATCTTCCCCGTCCAGCGCCATTAGCACGAGTCCTTGAATGCTGTCGTCGCTTTGCTTCACGTATATGTCGACTCTTTCCTCTTCATCACGAGCTTCGACAACGCGATTCCAGCTTGCCGACTCCAGCGAGGCTTGAAGTTCTAGCATCTGCTGTTCAGCCTTTTTAAAGTTGTCTCTTTCGTCCATATCCTCGAACGCGTATACACGTACGAGTTCGAGATTCCTTAGCGTCTCAGCGACCGCTGGGTCTTCGTGCTCAAAGGAACCGACCAGCTTGAGTAGGGACTTATTCAGGTTAATTGTCAGGCTCGGTTTGCCGTAAGCACTCTCGAGGTCAGCGAGTTCGAAATAGCCGGGAAGACGCGAGAGGTCGGAATCTTCCGCATGGCTTAGCGCGAAGACGCTTGAAAGAAAAACTCCAATCACTGCGGTGATGAATAGGCGCATAAGTAATTCTCCTAAGAAATTTTGAATTACCCTAGCCTGGCTGGTTCGAACTTCTGCTGCACGCTTTTTGCGGTGAGAGGAGGTTACCGTGCGATTATGCGGGGCTGGCCGGTCCAAAAGCTTGAGTTGCGGCCTAGATGCATACGGTAAGGAGCGCCGCTACCACTCCGAGCGCTGATTCAGCGCCCGGTCCCGAGATTCTCTCTAGACGGCCCCTAGAGCGTGTCGAATAACTCCACAGTCCTATGGGCCGTACTCACCCGCACGGAGTCGCCCGTCCTAATAAATCCGCCTTGCATGACCTCGCAGCAGAGGCCGCCGTGACCTAACATGGCAGCGACCCCCCCTTCACCTAAGGCTGTCTCCATCCGCGAGCACGGATGACAAAGAGCACCTGCCACAAACTCTGCGTCGCCAATAAGGAAACTTTGATATCTCAACGCATTGAGATTGATGCCGCTGATCACCAAGTTTCGTCTAAGCAATCTTGGATCAACGCTGGCCAGGCCCAGATAAAGTGCTATTTGGTCTATGAATTCTTTCGAGATGAGCGTGACTTGTCGGCCCGACCCCGGCGTTTTATCGACTCGATGATCCCCGACCAAGCCTCGCGTGGCGACGGCTTCGACCTGAGCTACTACGCGCATTGGCTCCCTTCGCGCCGATCGTAGCCCTATCCACTCAAGACGTCCTTCCGGGAGATCCTTTGCGAAGCGCTGGAGTGGGTTATTGTTGCGGCGCCTCAAGGTGATCGTGCTATTGGATTCAAGAGCATTCCTTTCCTGCCCAAAAGAGTGGCAAACGCTAAGCGAGGATTAAGTCTTACTACGCTCCGTGGAAAGCTTAAAACGCTTTGGCTGCTAGTTTTGATTTTAACATCCTAGCCTACATACCTATTTAGCGAGGCGGGCCAGCGATGGACTGGGAAGCCAGCCACCCACCGCCTGTAGCGGTTTAAGATCGCCCGCCGCACTGACCCAAGCGGCGACGGCTAGCCGCTTTGCTTCGCTCGCTAGCGGCGTTGATGGAAGTCTTCCCTGCCATTTCAGCTGAGAGCCATCGAAGGTCCTTTGTGCCAAAACGACGAAATCGTGCTTGAGGACTCGTCCTCTATTCTCTCCCGAGCGAACATCGCTTTCGATGCCAATTCCTAATAGAGCAACGGTCAGCTTTGCGGGTTTAAGCGCTTTATCGGCATAGGGTGCAAAGCTAGCCTCAAAAATGTCCGATTTGACTTCGAGTATGAGAGAGCCAACTTTATCCATACTGACCGGACCGGGACGCGTACCTCGTCGCCAGCTCCGCCATTCCTGGCCCCCTAAGATGACTCCAGGTGTGTAGACCCCGTTGGTATACCCTTGACGGCGGTACAAACGCTGGCGCTCTGAATGCTCGGAAAGGGCGAAGCGATCAGGCCAACCCAAGTAATTCCAGTAGTCGACGTGCAGCGCGACGGGCACGTACTTCTTCCACAGATCGTTCTGTTCCGACAAGCTGCTAAACCAATTATCCGCCGGCGGGCACGAGCTGCAGCCCTCGGACGTGTAGAGCTCAAGCAGCGGCACCGGTTCTGGACCGGATTCAAATTGAGCGGCAAGCGAGCTCAAGGGTAGGGTGCAGAAAAGTAAAAAGCGAATAATGTGTTTCATGGTTTCTCGGACCGCAGTTCGACCGAAAGGTTCGTTAGCAAGCGAGACCGTGAACCTGAACGTATTGTTGACACCTACATGCAAAAATCGAGTGAGACCGTAGGTAGTTGTAATGGAAACTAGACGGAAGTGGACTGTCATGAACAATCGATACGTCGATCGATCGCGTCTGAAATCTCGCCTATCGCTGAAAACGTCGATCGGTTTAGCGTGCTCAGCAATCGTTCTGTTGGCGGGGCCTGGTGCGCAGAGCCAAGAGCCAGCATCAGCGGATACGCCTGCTCGAGCGATCACCAATAGTGTTTACGAATACCGTCGCCCCAGTCGCGATGGTATCGGTAAGTTTTACCTCGGGCGCGAGATTTCCCACGTAATGGGACATCTGGGCGCCGGTTGGCTGGAGCGACCTAGTCGTCAACAACAGGAGCGTACGGACCTTCTCGTGAAGGGACTTCCCTTGAAGAAGGACTCCGTGGTCGCAGACATCGGTGCTGGTACTGGCTATTTTACTTTCCCGATCGCTGCGCGAGTTCCTAAGGGTCGGGTCTACGCGGTCGATATTCAGCCAGAAATGTTGGAAATCGTAAGCGAGCGAATCGCCGAGCTGGGCGTCGGAAATGTTGAAACGATACTAGGGGGTGTGCAGTCGCCAAAGCTACCCGCTGCCGAAGTCGATTTGGCCTATATCGTAGATGCCTATCATGAGTTTTCTCATCCTCGCGAAATGGGTGAGGCCATAAAGGCTGCGCTCAAACCTGATGGGTATCTAGTGCTCATTGAATACCGGGCGGAAGATGTCAATGTTCCGATCAAGGAGCTTCATAAGATGAGTGAGGAGCAGGTAAAGCGAGAGATGCGGGAGATCGGCATGCGCTGGGTGCGAACTGATAACTACTTACCGCAGCAACATGTATTAATCTTCCAAAAAAGCTAACCGCATACTGTGCGCTTTGGAAAGAATCGTTAGAGCGCCAACAAAGCGCGACCAATGGAGGTACGGCTAGCACAAGGCCACCATCATTCTTGCTAAGGTCTTGTCCTCCTATCTGTGGTACTTGCTGTGGTGCTTGGCCAGATGAATCCCAAAATCCTAGCCCGCTGCGTGGGCGCCTTATTGCTGCTAAGCATCTTCGTGGGGGTTGCCCACCTTAACAAGCTCACTAGTGAAACGTTTACCTCTGCCTTAGACCCGGACAGGTTGTTCCTAGCAAAGCAGACCATCGAGTCTGCGATACAGTCTGGCTTTGGCTCCGCGCTCGTAAGTCTGTTGACGACACTGGGTTTCTTCCTGCTTTTGAGCCAAATAAATTCTTCGCT
>JBCBZV010000127.1:0-11333 GCA_039815155.1 Pseudomonadota bacterium | reverse complement strand
TGCGACGCCAAACGGTGTGAAAGTGACAGTGATGCTGGAGGAGCTGTTAGCCCTAGGTCACAGCGACGCGGAATACGATGCGTGGATTATTAATATTGGTGATGGAGATCAGTTCGGAAGCGGGTTCGTTTCGGCTAATCCAAACTCCAAAATTCCCGCTCTAGTAGATCACAGCGGAGACGAGCCCCTGCGAGTGTTCGAGTCCGGCGCTATCTTGCTTTACTTGGCAGAGAAGTTCGGCGCGTTCCTCCCCGAATCGTTAGCGGCGCGAGCGGAGTGTTACTCCTGGTTGATGTGGCAAATGGGGAGCGCACCGTATTTGGGAGGTGGGTTCGGACACTTCTACGCCTACGCGCCGGAGAAGTGGGAATACCCGATCAATCGCTTTGCGATGGAAGTAAAGCGACAACTCGATGTTCTGGACAGAAATCTTGCTGACCGAAAGTTCATGTGCGGCGATGAATACACCGTTGCTGATATGGCTATCTATCCCTGGTACGGCGGTTTGGCTATGGGCAAGCTCTATGAGGCAGGCGAGTTCCTCGACGTCACGAGTTACAAAAACGTCCTTCGTTGGACCCACGAAGTTCATGCTCGACCTGCCGTTGCCCGCGGTCGAAGAGTCAACCGAGCCTGGGGTCCTGAGGAAGATCAAGTCCACGAACGGCACTCGGCCGCGGATTTAGATCGATAGCTCCGACGATTCAATCTTCGCAGAGGTAATTGCGGGAGGAATGTAGCCGCCTACCCGCTTTACACCGCCTTCTTGTAGAATGTTATGTTATAACGTTTCAAAAGGAGGCTCTCTGTGCTTTTCTCATCCTCGGCACGCGCGACAGTTTGCGCAACAGAACTCGCAACCCCTTGGCGCGCAGTGCGGTCGGCCACGTGACTGCGGCCCAGCACCAACAGGCCTTACAACCTGTTGCGCAAACGCAATCTGCGCTTGGCTTATCGGCGATACGCAGCCCGGGCTGCGCCGCAGCCATCTGGCACCGTGATCCGCTGACCGAGTTCCAAGCTTGGATCGATACGCTCGAACCCGCCATGCTCCCGACCTTTAGAACCACGCTGCGCCCTGAGCGGGTTCGACAGGCCGTTACCCAAGTCTGTGAGATTTGCGATACCCCAGCTTGCGCCAATCGTGACCGCCTTATTGATGATGTCGCGGCCATGGCGGATATCTTTGCCGACCTGATGAGTGCGCCCTACGTCGCACTTCGTCTTGAGGCGGTAACTTCCGACGCTTGCAGAAAGTTTCATATTGATGCGCTTACCGCTCGCTTGATCTGTACCTATCGGGGTCCGGGAACGCAGTACGGTATTGCGGTCAATGGCGCGCAACCGGAGAGCATCGCAACGGTTCCAACCGGTTCACCGATCGTGCTGCGGGGCACGCTATGGCCGGAGCAGCCACCCGCCAGTTTGCGTCACCGCTCACCACCGATTAAGGGCTCGGGTCAAACTCGCTTAGTCCTAGTTCTAGACGCCGTTGCCGACCTTGAGGGTCGTCCTGTGAAAACCAATCTTCATTAGTACTACGAGAGCACCGCAAGATGAAAACTAGAGCCGCTATCGCCTGGGAACCGAATCGTCCGTTAGAGATTGAAGAGATCGATCTAGAGGGGCCAAAGGATGGGGAAGTACTGGTCAGGATTGTGACTACCAGCCTTTGCCATACGGATGTGTTCACGCTATCGGGCGAGGATCCGGAGGGTTTGTTTCCCTGTGTCCTAGGCCACGAGGGCTGTGGCGTCGTTGAAGAAGTCGGCAAGGGTGTGACCTCGGTGAAGCCCGGCGATCACGTTATTCCTCTGTACGTACCCGAAGATCCAAATTGTCCGTTTATCAAATCTGGTAAGACCAACCTCTGTCAAACGATTCGGCAGACCCAGGGGGCCGGGTTAATGCCTGACGGTACTTCCCGTTTCTCCTATAAGGGCAAGCAAATTTTGCATTACATGGGCACCAGCACGTTCAGCGAATACACGGTGCTGCCGGAGATCGCCGTTGCGAAAATTTCCCAAGATGCACCGCTGTCCAAGGCATCCGTTATGGGCTGCGCGGTTCCTACGGGAATGGGGGCGGTCCGAAATACAGCCAAGGTAGAAGCGGGTGCTTCGGTCGCCGTGTTCGGTCTTGGTGCGGTGGGCATGGCCGTGATTCAGGGCGCTGTAATGAACGGGGCCGGTAAAATCATCGGCATCGATATCAATGAGAGCAAGTTCCCGCTGGCGACGGCGCTCGGTGCGACTGAGTGCATCAATCCAAAGGACTACGATGCGCCGATTCAAGATGTACTTGTGGAAATTACCGGCGGTGGTTTGGACTACACCTTTGAAGCGGTCGGCAATGTTGAGTTGATGCGCTCGGCGCTAGAGTCCTGCCATAAGGGGTGGGGTGAATGTACGGTCATTGGCGTCGCTGGAGCTGGCCAAGAAATCTCTACGCGCCCGTTTCAACTGGTGACCGGTCGGGTTTGGCGTGGCACCGCCTTCGGAGGGGTATTGGGACGGAGCGAACTGCCGACCATGGTCGACGAGTGGCTTCGCGGTGACTTCAGCGTCGATCCCTACATCACACACCACATGACCCATGGGCAGATTAACACCGCCTTCGATCTGTTAAAGGCGGGAGAGTCAATACGCTCAGTGGTTCACTTCCAGCCCCAGGACACAATGCTTGCCGAGCCGCTGCCCGGCGAAATAGTGCCTGACTAGTAACGTCCGCGCCTGCGCCTGGGCATCAATCGCCAGCCAATATGGGGCGCCGCGAATCCCTCCTAAGCAAGCTTCGCCCACCGTAGACGGGCAACGAATCTGCCTAGCCACGGTACCCGAAATCTCCCAGTGACTTGCAGCGTTTGTGAAACGGTCATCTTCATGGCACTTTGTCAGCGATTATGGAGAGTTCAACGTTTCGACGCCCTCGACCTGCATGCCGAGAGTCTCTTAGGCTCGATAACGCTGGACGCTTGACGTCTGCCTTTTTGTGGTTGTGCGCGGCTCGCATAGGTGCCTTTATTGCTGTGTTCTTACTGAATGCACCAACCCATGCGCACCTTCCCGAACTGCTCGGTCGCGAGTACATACCCGAACCAGACCCTCCTCCTCAGGTCGAGGAATCTTGCGTCGACGACAGAGACGAGCTGCGCGACTTAATCGACGCAGCGAGGCGTGAACTTGATGAGGCGGCTGATAACGAAGACGCCTATTCAGTAACCCTCGCGGATGGTCGCGGTGAGCTAGCCAAGTTGTATCGAGACCTTTGTAATTACCCGGCGGCTCTCGATGAGATTCGTAAGGCGCTCCATGCGGTCCGTATCAGCGACGGTTTAACGAGTACAAGCCAGCTTCCCTATCTCCGCGCTTTAGCCGAGAGCTACCGCGGTTTGGGCGACTACGAGTCCGCTCAGAAAGCCCTTCGACAAGCTTTTCGAATTCATGACCTGGGCAAAGGGGAACTCAGCGCACAAGCGCTTGAGGACAGCCTCGCCTATTTTCAGCTTGCCCGAGAAGTGTATACAGACCCACGTAGTAAAGCCTCAACAAGGCTTTTCTTTGAGGCCTTTCAGGACAACAAAGCGATGCTCGAATCGCAAAGGGAGCGGGCACTCGATTACAGCAACTTCGAAAAGATCGCGATCAGCCAGCTGCACAATCACTACTTACTGCTGGGCTCTGACCCGGACGCTAACCAACTCGGCTCTGAAAGCAACAGCGCAGCCTGGGACTTCTTGGTGCGCAATCAGGTTTTGTCCTATGCGCGTGGGATAGAACTACTAGAGGAGCTTATTAGCCGTGCGAGTGATAAAGCACCGCTCGTCCGCGCGCGCCTGCAGTGGCGCCTAGCCAATTGGCACCAGTGGAACGTGAAGCATCGCCGCGCGTGCGACACCTATGAAGTTGTCTGGAGTCTGCTCCAGGAAGCCGAAGATACGACAATGATAGAAAAAATCTCCGCACCTGCTGAACTTCCCGAAGACGAGCAGCTGTACCTGCATCTTTATGCGGCTGACATCCCGGTTAAGGTGCGAGCGCGTGCCAGCTATAAGGTGTCGCGTCGTGGAGACGTATCGAGACTTGAGCTAACAACCATTGACGGAGAATCAAACGGTGCGGTTGGTCGCTTACGTCGCTGGTTGAAGGATTCGCATGTACGCCCAGCGATCGTGAGTGGTGTGTGTGAGGATGGGGAGATTCGTGATCGAGTGTATCGACTTCTTGAATAGAGCGAGAATCGAAAGCGGATGCACAAGGGAGCTGAACCGACTGCGCAAATAAAGACCACTAAACGCACTTCGATTAAATTCTAAATAGAGGGAGAAACAATGTCCCAAACTGCGTTGCTAATGGGTGCTACCGGACTGGTCGGGCAGTCGCTGCTGGAGTTGTTAGTCGACGACGATTACTGGGATTCGATTGTCGCGGTCTCACGACGGGCACTGGCGACGAAATCCGATAAAGTGATTGAGGTAATTTCCGGTCCTGGGGAGCTCGACGCGGTTGCAGACCAACTCGCCGTCGACACAGTGTTTTGTTGTTTGGGTACAACCATGAAAAACGCGGGAAGCCGCGAGAATTTTCGACGAATCGACTACGGCTACGTGCTCGAGAGCGCGAAGCTTGCTTATCAACAAGGAGCGACGCGTTTTATTGTGGTTACCGCCCTAGACGCCCGGCTTCGTTCTCCGAGTTTTTACATGCGCGTGAAGGCGGAAACAGAGCGAGATCTCAAGACCATCGGGTTTGAAGCCCTGGATTTTATTCGGCCCTCGCTAATCCAGGGTGATCGCGACGAACGCCGACCGGTAGAAGAGTGGAGTGAGCGCATAATGAATCCGCTCAGCGGTTTAATGATCGGACCGCTGCGGAAGTACCGGCCTATACCCGCGAGCCAAATTGCGAAAGCAATGGAGGCTATTGCCCGAGGCCCCAAACGTGCTGTCGCGACCTACGAAAGCGATCAGCTGTTCAGCTTTTAGTGGCGCGTAATTTGGCGCGCCCCCTAGAGGAAAATCCCTACCGTGACCTCGCTTCCAGGAAACGCTCTGTGTTTGCTTCGCTGTTCTTGCCCTTTCCTAAACTTCAGCGCGAATACTACCTAGTCGCCTATTGGAGCGAGGTCTCGCTCGCGGCGATGAGCTGGTTTCCCCCTACGGCCTCGGCGTTTAGCGTCGCCGCATAGCAACGTGATCGCCAGCCAGCGTAGCTCTCGTTCTCCTGATAGCAGGCGACACCACAGCTAAGCGTAATTGCCGACTGGGTGCCCAAATCTGCACCCAGTCGCCGAACGGCGCGCTGAATTCGATCCCCAATAGACGCGGCGATGAACTCGTTTGCCTCGGGGATTAGCATCGCAAACTGGTTGGTGTCGAGTCGGGCAAGAATGTCAGTTTGTCTCACGCAGCCACGGGCACGCTCCGCCATGGCGCGGAGCAACGTTGAGAGCTTATCTTCATCGGTGAAACTTGCTAATTCGCCTAAGCCATCGATACTCCACAGCAGTAGCCAGAGTCCCTGATCAGAATTCCGCTTGCCCTCAATCTGCGCCTTCGCAAACTCTTTGAACTTCCGCGCATTAAAAAGCCCCGTGACGTTGTCATGACTCGCTTCATAAGCGCTTTGCTGTTCGCGATAGAGCAACGCCAATTGGGCATTCATACCTCTGCCCAAGCAGCTGATGAGCTGTAAGTGTTGAGAAGCCCGTTCCTTGGGCAGGGGTGTCCGCGACAGTAAAGCCAGTGTTCCAAAGGCTTCCTCGTCTGGCCATAAAAGTGGCGTGCCACAATAGGACATCCACCCCGAGCGACGCTCGGTGATTCCATCCCAATGCGCGGATTCGTTAGCATCAGCAACGCAGATGGGCATTCGTTTGCTCAGCACATCGTCGCAGTAGTGAGAGCCATCGCGATGCGCGGAGCTACCCGCCTGCAGCTCCTCTGTTTCTCCAGCGGTTGCTACCAACACGTCGAAGGAGCTCGGATAAGCCATGTGAACAAGAGCGTGATCGGCAGCGCAATGACTCTGAATCGAGTCGACGACAGACTGCCATTCGCTAAGCATGGCTTGCGGCGGAGTTGGGTAACTCATTAAGTGATTCCTAGCGGCTGATCACCTGAGCTATCCTGCCACCTTTTTGCCTCGGGGGAAAACCATGGCAGGTCAGATTCATGTACGAGATGCCACTTCGGCGGATGCTTCGCCCATGGATCGTGTTTTGAAGGCTGCTTTCGAAACAGACGCGGAAGCAAAAATTGTCGAAGCCTTGCGCCAAGACAAAGCATCAATAATCAGCTGTGTTGCCGAGGTTGACGATGCAGTGGTTGGCTGCGTGGTGTTCTCTTCTGTTCAGCTGGAGGATCATCCGGAGTTACCGGCGCTTGGCCTGGCTCCGGTGGCGGTTGAGCCAGGGCATCAAACTCGCGGAATTGGGGCCCGGATGATCGATGCGGGGCTGGATCGGTGCCGGGAAAGCGGTGCAGCCGCGGTGTTTGTCTTGGGTCAGCCGGACTACTACATGCGTTTTGGCTTTCAAAATGCCAGCGATTTTGGCATCGATAGCGAGTATCAGGTACCCGCCGGCTACTTCATGGTTTTAGAGCTGAAGCCCGGCACGCTGAATCGTACTCACGGCGGTACCGCCCGTTATCTGCCTGCGTTTCAGATGGTGTGACGAGGCGTTTCTTTTGACCGCCCGCTTACGGTTTGCTGTTCTTCAGAGCGTTTCTTACCGCCCTGCTGTTTTTGCTTGGGTCGACTGGGGATGATTGCTCTCTCGACTCTTGAGCTAATTCTCATCGGCTTTTCGCTGGCGCAGGCTTCTTTGGCCATGGCTCTGCTTGTGGGAAACACCCCGCTGAACACTCAGCAATGGTTCTATGGCGGACTTCAGTTTTGTGTCGCCGCGTTTCTGGCGGTTCCGCTCTTGCGAGCTGCCTTTTTTCAGCAAACACTGCCGTTCTTTGTCGGCCTCATTCCAGGGATGTTTTTCTTATTCAGTGCCAGTCTGTTTGACGATCAGTTTCGCCTTCGAAGCTGGCACTATCTGGCGGTCTTTTGCACCGCTGCTCTACCACAGGTAGCGCGATTTTTATCGCTCGAGGGTTCGTCGCTGAGCTGGTCGATGCTTGTCACCTTGCCACAGCTCATGGAATTCCTTTTGCTCGCCTTCGGTTTGTACGTCGCCGTTCGCTACTGGAACGTGGACCTGATCCCTTCCCGACGCCGACTCAGGGTTTGGTTTTCGTTCTTCGTCGGAACCTACCTTGTTCTCCTGATTTTTCTACGAGAAGTGTTGCTCCCCGACGAGGTGCGGTTAGCGCTTTTTCAGTATTCCTCCGTTGCTCTTACGCTGTTCGTCTCAAATCTGATCCTGTTTACCTATCGGTCGGAGCTTTGGGCCAATCCAAAGCCGCCCAGCAAGACCGCGCTCACAATCGACTCAACACCGTCGAGCATCCGAGAAGAAACGGTTGGACCCAACGTTGTGGATGCCGATGCGCTTTCTTCCTTGCACCGGCTAATGAATGAAGAAAAAGTGTATCGAGAGATGGGTCTGACCTTGCCTCAGCTGGCAGAGCGTGCGGAGGTTCCCAGCTATCGTCTGCGAGCGACTATCAATGGCGCCTTGCGCCACAGAAACTTCAATGACTATCTGAATAGTTTTCGGATCAGCGAAGCGGCGGAACGTTTAGCGGATCCTAAGCAAGAGGACACGCAGATTTTGGTGATCGCTCTAGAAGCAGGCTTTCGATCCCTTAGCTCCTTCAATAAGGCCTTTCGCAGCGCCAAGGGAATGACTCCAACCGAGTTTCGTCGCGCACAGCTTACTTAGCCGATAAGACCCCCGAATATCGCAACACTTCGTTTCTAAACAATTTTCGCTGACGAATTTGTTGAATCACTCATAAAAAGTACGGTTTTGCTCTGGCTTGCTGGCCAGCATTGGCAAACAATGGTGTTGAGCTCAGCCTTATAAAACAAACAAGCTCGGGGGAATTGCAAAATGCAAAACACAGTCACGCGAAACAGCCTGCCGTGGTCAGCGTTTGAGCCAACCATAGATGAGCCCACCACTGACTCGGTATGGCTTTCACCCAGATTATTTGAAATCGCGCTCTTTTAAACCACAGATCGCACTTCTCATGTTTTCGTAATGTCACTGCTGCTGACCTATAAGCGCTGCCTATCTCTGCTTCTCGCCGCGTCGCTTCGGCTTGCAGTGCTACTTGTGGGGTTGACAGCACCATTGGGCGCGCAGGCATCCGACTTTGTCCTTAAAGATCTATGTCCTCCTAGCTTCGAGCAAATGGATGGAGGTGTTTGTCGCTTAGTTACGCTCTATGACCAATACGACTCTCTCCAAGGGCAGGGCGTAGGCGGAACCCAAACCGAATTGCCGGCGCGTCGTGACGGGTTCACCGCCAGGCAAATTGATCTCGGTCGCTATTTGTTTTTCGACCCCTTGCTGTCCGGTGATGGCTCCGTGTCCTGCGCGAGCTGTCATAAGCCCGAGGCTGGCTTCGGCGATGGACTGGCGCGAAGCGTTGGGATCGCGGGCAGCGTGACACTGCGCGGAGCCCCCACGCTCTGGAATAGCGCGTTTTTAAAGCGTTTGTTTTGGGATGGCCGCGCAACCTCGCTTGAAGAGCAGGCACAGGGCCCGCTCTACTCACCAGATGAGATGGGTAACAGTCCGGAGCAACTGCTGGCGAGCTTGCAGGCGAGTCAGAACTATCGCCGGCTGTTTGCCGAGGCCTTTCCAGGATCCGAAACCATTGCGCTAGAGCAGGTGTATTTGGCACTCACAGCTTTCGAATCCTCATTGATTTCATTGAACAGTCGCTACGATCGTTACGCCCACGGTTACCACGATGCGCTCAACGACAAAGAAATCGCAGGCTTGAACGTGTTTCGATCCTTTGTTGCACGCTGTGCGGAGTGTCATACCCCACCTCTCTTTACCAATCAGCAGATAGCGGTGATTGGTACACCGGAGCCGGAAGGACTGCCTGTCGATATCGGCGCGGAATCGACCTTCAATGCGCCTAAGCTTAAGGGTGGGTTTAAGGTGCCGACGCTCCGCAACATCGCCAAGACAGCGCCCTATATGCATTCCGGGCGCTACGCGTCTTTGCGCGAAGCGGTCGAGTTTTATAACGGTGGCCGCGGACATGCGGTGCCAGAGGGCGTGCCGATGTATTTGCATTGGCATATTTGGGAACCAAATCTTCAGGACGAAGAAATTGATCTCATCGTTGCGTTCTTGAATACGCTCACTGACGAAGCATTTGTGCCTGAGGTCCCTTCCGCGGTTCCTTCGGGACTCGATCCTGGGAACTCGACGCCGTCGATACGCTACTCCACAACCCATTCCACACAACAAAAAGACGGCGTTCGCGTCGCAGAAACGACTCACGCAGGAGATCGTCCATGATGAAAAAGCTAATCGGTGCTGCGGCACTCGTCGCGGTTGCTTTTGCCGGCGGTAACTATTTCGGTAAAACCCGTTCTGCTCCAGTGCTCGATGCCGCCGCACCCGGAGAGAGCTACCAGGGTGGCTTTCGCGTTACGGAAAGCTTTGGCGCAAATCGGGTTGCAGTTCCCAGCGTCGAAGGCGACGTTATCGTCGTAGAAGATGGTGACTCGATTCAAGATGCTGTTAACAGGGCTAAGCCGGGCGATACGATTCGCGTTATGCCAGGCTCCTATGTGGAGACCGTGTACATCGATAAAGACAGTATCCGGCTGATCGGTGTAATCGAAGAGGGTGTATGGCCGACCCTGGAAGGGGAAACTCGCCTGAACGATGCGATTTTGTATTCCGGCAACAACATCGTGGTGGAGAACTTCAAGATCACCCACTACAAGGGTAACGGCATTATGGGCCAGGCCGGAAACAACTTTGAGATTCGAAACAACCTGATCGTTGATACGGGCGTTTACGGTATTTTCCCTCAGCTAGGACAGAACGGAATTGTTGTGGGCAATATCATCTCTGGAATTTAAGACGCCGCGATCTACGTGGGTATGAGCGATAACGTGCACGTATCAGGTAACGAGGTATTCGACAGTGTGGCAGGTATTGAGATTGAGAACAGCCGGCACGCCATCGTCGAGAATAACTACGTTCACGACAACACGGGCGGTATTCTTGCGTTCATTACTCCCGGGCTCCCGATCAAAACTACCCGCGATGTGGTGATCCGAGACAACTTTGTTGTGAACAACAACACGGCAAACTTTGGTGCCCCGGGTTCTACCGTTGCGGGTATCCCCGCAGGTACTGGCGTATTGATCATGGCGGCCGACGAAGTCGTTGTTGAAGACAACATAATTACGGGGAACAAGACGGCGGGCGTGCTCATCGTCGATCACCACAACGCAGGCAATGTCACGATCGATCCGGACGCCGATCCAATCCCCGATCGGGTCGCGATCCTCGACAACTTCATGCTCAATAATGGCTACGACACGATTGACGATGTCAAAGCCCTCATGCTGACTGAATTCAAGCGCGGTGAGCCAGACATAGTTCGCGCTGGGGCCGCGCGAGAAGGGTGCATTAACAACCGACATCGTTACACGGTGGTGGGCGTTTCCAACTTTGCAGACTGCAGTTTCGACAATACGGACAGTATTGATACCTATCTCTTACCCGAGCCGGTCGCGGCGCGAGAAATTGATCAGTCCGAGCAGGGCAAGATTACCTACTTGGGCGTATGCACCGGGTGCCATTCCTACAGCGGTGTTTTGATTGGACCGCCGATGGAAATCATCCAGGCGATCTACAAGGACGACCCCCATCGTATGGCAGCTTACATCGCCGAACCCTTCAAAATTCGCCAGGATTATCCTGAGATGCCTCCGCAGAACTATTTGTCGGAAGAGGTTCGGTTAGCGGTAGCGGAGTACGTTTTAACGGTAGGCAACTGATAACCCTAGCCGGTGTGACTTTGCGGAAAACTCTACAGCACCGGTCAATGCTACTTGCATGACCGGTGCGTTCGACTGGTTACGATGGCGGTACTGCGAGCCGTTAGAAAGTGCCTTATTTGATCGTATTGAAGCTTCAATGCGGACATTCAGTATCGAATTCAGGTGACAGTACACTAAAGTCAGAGGCTCAAAAGAACATAAGAAGCCTTCTGGCTAATACCTAAACTGTCGCCGTAATTCAGCGCCCAAAAAACTGGCTGGCCTTATCGGGCGTCCTGGAGGCTTTGAGATCTTTGGTACAGCTTGTTTTGACTTCAACCTTGATTGATCCGGAGTGCATATGTCTGCTCGGAGCCAACATTCGTAGTGACTTGGAATCCCATATACTGGATT
>JBCBZV010000236.1:0-3766 GCA_039815155.1 Pseudomonadota bacterium | reverse complement strand
TAGAAGCGTCACTTGCGAGATAGACGGCCATGCCGCCAAAATCATCCGGCTCACCCCAGCGGCGGATCGGAACGCGTGATATCACTTTGGTGGTGAACACATCTGAGTCGCCGATCATCCGGAAACAGTGGCGTGAGGTTTTCAAACAGAATCTTAGACTTGGAGTTTTCCGGTCGGCTGAAATTAACCTCGCCGATTTTGAGAAGCGCGAAATATCTCTCGCTGTCTTTCGGGGGGCGGATCTTGCCGGTGATCGTGTCCCCAGTGCGTAGATTGAAGCGGCGAATCTGACTTGGGGATACGTAGATGTCGTCAGGACCGGCTAGATAGGAGCTGTCGGCGGAACGTAGAAATCCAAAGCCATCTTGTAGTATTTCTAAGACACCGTCGCCATAAATGTCCTCACCGCTTTTTGCATGGCGCTTGAGGATTGAAAAAATGATGTCTTGCTTCCGCGAGCGCGCGAGGTTGTCCAAACCGATGTTCGCCGCAATATCGATGAGCTCTTGCGTCGTTTTGGTCTTAAGGTCGGTCAGGTTCATCGGCTCACCGGAGGGGCGATCGCCTTTGTCCGCTTTTTCGGGTTTTGGTCCGCGGCCACCCTGGCGGCCGTTCTGTCGATTACCTCGGCCTTCGCCTCGGGATTCCGACTTGCCACCGGACTTGCCGTTGCGAGCATTGCTACGGGCCGGGGTAGGGGCATCCGCCGATTCACTTGCAGCGGGCGTATCAGTCGCGACTTCCGGTGCCTCGATGGGCTGTTCCGCGCTGACTTCAGGGGCCGCGTCGCTAGGGGTATCTACTTGGGTTTGAGTTGAACTAGTCAAGGTAATCGCCAGGGAATTTTAGTTAGAAGATAAAAAATGATGTGGAATAAAAGTACGGATTTTTGCGTGAACGTTTCGATTAAATATCTAAGCTTTGTTCAATCGTCTGTACCCGCTGATCAAGTTGCCGTTCAAGACAAGCTAACTAGCTACAAAAAATTGTTCTATCAGAATCATATTGCTTGACGCTGGTTTGTTTCATTTTAGCGCTGAACACTAATTCAGCACCGAACGCTAAAAACGCTAAAAGAGCGCACAAATTAAATCTGCAGCATGCCGTGACAGCGCGTTCAGCCTTATTTTGGTTATTTCGCTGTTGGTATCTAGTCTGAACCTTCCTAGCGGTTCGTCCTAGCGGTTCGTCCTAGCGGTTCGTCCTAGCGGTTCGTCGGGTCTTTATCTTTCTCAGATTTTTGTCAGACCTTTCTCGGACCTCTCTCGAACCTTTCTCCGACCCTTCCCTGATTTTCTCTGTCTGTCTCTGCGTACTTTATGGTCGCGCTCTTTCCTTACCCGGTATGCGCGTTTTTCTGCCGCCGTCTTACATCGTTCTTCCAGAGCTGACTGGGAATTCCTATGCGAGTCGTCAAATAGAAAGCCGTTAGCAAGACCGGCAAAGGAAGTAGTGGTCGCAGGCCAATTTCGAAAGAGATGATGCGTAACGATCGAGGCTTGGCGGAGTGCGAGGCGGACAGGACTGCCCGATTTGCTGGTCAAAGTAGCACGCCCTAGATCTTAGGTCTAGGGCTTTTTGCGGACCAATTCAGGTTAGTGAAATAGGATTTGTCAGTGCGTCGTTCGCCGGTTTAGCGCTCAGCTTAGACGGGCAAAGCTCGTGCTCCGTCTAATGCATAAGCGATCTGTTGGCAACGCTAGGCGATGCTCTCATTGATGAATTCGACGAGCTGAGTCTTTGACAGAGCACCAACTTTGGTGGCTTCTGCGTTGCCTTCCTTGAACAAAATGAGCGTTGGGATGCCACGAATACCAAACTTTCCGGGAACTTCTGGGTTGGCATCGACGTCTACTTTGCAAATTTTGAGTTTGCCTGCGTACTCGCCGGCAATCTCATCGAGGACTGGGGCTATCATTTTGCACGGTCCACACCATTCGGCCCAAAAGTCGACTAGGACGGGTACATCGCTAGAGAGAACGTCTTGCTCGAAACTAGAGTCGCTGGTGTGCACAATGGCATCACTCATGAGAAATCTCCTTGATCGTGTCGGTTAATAGGTTGAAGACCGGTGATTCTAGCGAGGAGTTTGGGTCGTGGGTAATTATTTCAAGCACATTTAGTTATCAGCGTTAGAACGGAAGCGAGTAAAGGAGCCACGGATATGGCGGCGAACACCACATTGAGAATCGGAATTCTGGGCCTGGTCGCGGCCGGTATCGTCTCTTTTTTCTACTTTGATTTGCAGAGCCTGCTGAGTTTTGAAGAGATTCGCGCCCGCAGCGATGAGCTGCAAGAGCTCCAGCAGGCGAATCCGCTGATGAGCGCCCTGGCATTCTTTGCAGCCTATGTCGCTATTACGGGGCTGTCACTCCCCGGTGCGGCCGTACTTACGCTCGTGGCCGGAGCCATTTTCGGCTTCTCTCTCGGTTTGTTGCTCGTGTCCTTTGCCAGCTCCTTGGGCGCTACTCTCGCATTTCTCGTCTCACGAACACTGTTACGGGATTGGGTCCAAAAACGCTTTGGACATCAGCTCAAGTCTTTAAACGACGGCTTTGCAAAGGACGGTGCGTTTTACCTGTTCTCTTTGCGTCTTGTGCCGGTGTTTCCATTCTTCGTGATTAATCTCATATCTGGCCTACTACCGATCGGGGTTGCACGCTTTTATTGGGTTTCGCAGCTGGGCATGCTTGCGGGAACCGCCGTCTACGTGAATGCGGGGACGCAGCTTGGGCAGCTCGAAAGCCCCGCGGGGATTCTATCCCCGGCTCTGCTCGGTTCCTTTGTTCTACTGGCGGTCTTTCCCTTTGTCGCTCGCGGGCTCATGCGCCGACTTCAGTCGCGGCGAAAACTGGCGGCTTTCGACAAGCCTAAGAGCTTCGATACCAATATGGTTGTCATTGGTGCTGGCTCTGCAGGCTTGGTTGCCTCCTTAATCGCGGCCACGCTCAAGGCAAAGGTGACGCTTATAGAGCGACATAAGATGGGTGGAGACTGTCTGAACACGGGCTGTGTGCCGAGCAAATCGATCTTGCGCAGCGCCCACGTTGCCGACGAAATGAGACGTGCTCCAGAGTTCGGTCTGGCACCGGTGGAGGTCGCCGTTGACTTTCCCCAGGTGATGGAGCGCGTACAGCAAAAAATTGCGGCGATCGAGCCGCACGACTCGGTCGAGCGGTTCACCTCTCTGGGTGTTGATTGCGTGCAGGGCGATGCGAAAATCTTATCCCCCTGGGAGGTGGAGGTGAACGGTGAACGGATCACCGCGCGAAACATCGTCATCGCGACGGGGGCCCGAGCTCGAGTTTTAGAGATTCCCGGGCTGGAGGATCTTGATTACCTAACCTCGGATTCGCTTTGGGATATCCGAGAACTACCTCCTCGTTTGCTGGTTGTGGGAGCAGGCCCCATCGGCTGTGAATTGGCGCAGGCCATGGCAAGTCTCGGTTCGCAGGTAACGCTGGTTACCCACTCCGATCGGATCATGCCGCGAGAAGATGAGGATGCCGCCTCGATGGTTCATAAACATCTTGTAGCTAAAGGTATTGAGATCCTTACGAATTATTCACCGGGACGCTTTGAACGAGATGGCGAGGTACAGCGAGCCCACGGAGAACTGAACGGCGAGAACCGAGTCATCGAGTTTGACCGGCTGCTGCTGGCGGTAGGTCGCACACCGAATGTCGAAGGCTTAGGTCTCGAAGAATTGGGCATCCGGACCACACGCAGCGGAACGATTGAAGTCGATGAATTCCTGCAAACCGAG
>JBCBZV010000183.1:0-6370 GCA_039815155.1 Pseudomonadota bacterium | reverse complement strand
GGTCTCGATCATCGAACATGTCGATGAACAACATCCGCATTTGCATGCCTTCGTGTTGCCGCTGGACGACCCCGGTTGCAACGCGCGCCTGATACCGCTTCTTAGTGATGTGTTCTTCGTCAATATGTCCGTAACGATTATGGCTGGCCTGGGGTTTGCGTCTGTTTTAACGCTGATCGTTGTTCCTACTTTGTACGCCTTATTCTATCGGGTTGAAAAACCGTGAACTAAAACAGACTGCTAATGGAAGACAAAACGGTAATTTCCATTGGTTTTTAGTTTAAGAATCTTGAGCAATATGGGCGAGCGCTGTGCCAACCAGCCCGGCCTATCATCCTTCGCGAAGATACAAGGTAAGGGACTGGCCTGGTTGCAAGTAACGCTTTGGATCTAAGCGGTTCCAGGAGATGATGTCTTCGAGATCGATATTAAAGCGCTGGGCGATTTTGTATAAGGAATCGCCAGATCGAACGCGGTAGTTTCTAGCAACGCCAAGGTTGGCTTTTTGCGCCAGTGCCAGGCTCTCTTGCCAGGCTGCATTGTTTGGGATCATTAGCGTATCCCCTGCGCGGATCAGGTTACCCCTAATATTGTTAACGTCTCGGAGTAGACCAACTTGCGTATCAAAGCGTTTGGCAATGCGTATTAGCGAATCACCGCTTCGAATCCGATAGTGCTCCCAGGTTACCCGCTCATCCTCGGGTAATTCAGCTAGAGCAGCTCTGGCTCTGGCGGCGTGGCTCAGGGGCACGAGTATCTCATCGCTGCCATTTGGTGCGGTTGCCCAGCGCAGTTGACCTGGATTGAACTGGCGCAGTTCATTGAGTCTAAGTCCAGTTAATTGGGCGACTCGTAACAGCTCGATTTGACCGCCCGTTGTCACTGCGGTGAAAGCCGGCTGGTTGGGTAGGGGAGGGAGAGCAAAGCCCGGCGCTTCAGCGTTGCGCAGAAGCGTGCTCAGAGCGAGCAAGCGCGGCACATAGCGTTGTGTCTCGCGAGGGAGCTTTAGCGACCAATAATCCGTCGCTAGTCCCCTACTGAGATTGTTCTTAACAGCTCTTCGTATCCGATACTTGCCCGCATTGTAGGCTGCTAGCGCGAGATACCAGTCCTGGTCGAATTCTTCATACAGTGAACTCAAAAGATCCAGGGCAAAATGGGTCGAGTCACGAATGTCTAAGCGCGCGTCATACCACCAATCGCGGCGCATCCCCAAATGATCGGCAGTCCCTGGCATGAATTGCCAAAGTCCTGCGGCCCGCTGGTAAGAGTAGGCAAAGGGGTCCAGTGAGCTCTCAACCAGTGGCAAAAGAGCCAGCTCTACAGGCAGACCTCGACGCTCGACCTCGGTCACTAGGTAATAAAGATAGCGTTCAGCTCTAGGTGCAATTAGCTCAGCGAAGCGTCGCTGTCGTTCAAAGTGAGTGATCGCCTCCTGAACGCGCGTATTATCTGGAACAGGTAAATTTAGCTGCCCCCGTACCCGATCCCACAGATCTTGATCCCTTTCAATTGTGGGTGTGAGCGGCGAAGCGGTACTCGCACTCTCTTCGATACTGGTGGGAGGTAAGCGCTTCTCGATCTTCTCGGCTGCCGGCGGTTTAATATTCGCACAGCCTTGTTGGAGCGAGACCGCAGCCAGCAACGCGATAGCTAATACTCCCCGGCGCCGGGGAGTATTAGGGGGGAGAGTAAAGAGCATTAGAAGCTGTCTTTCCAGGCTCTTAACGCGGTAAAGGTTTCCACTTCACTGACCCCGGGTGCCAGGCCGGCGGCGCTGAGTCCATTCTTTATGGCCTGCTCGGAACAACGCAGGAATGGGTTCGTCTCAAGCTCCAAGGCCAGCGTCGATGGTACGGTGGGGTTGTTGTTGGCGCGGGTCTTCTGGGCTGAGGTCTCACGGGCCTTTAAGGCCGCATTGCTCGGATCCGCCGCTCGTGCAAACGCCAGATTGCTCAGCGTATATTCATGAGCGCAGCAGACCAAAGAATTCTTCGGTAAGGCGACAAACTTGCTCAACGAAGCATGCATCATGGGCGCATCGCCCTCGAATATTCGGCCACAACCACCCGCGAATAGCGTATCACCACAGAGTAGAAGGGGCTGCTCACCCGGACAGTAGAAGGCGATGTGGTCAAGTGTGTGACCTGGCACTTCGAGCACATCAAAGCTATAGGGGCCGATTTTAAGCACATCGCCGTCCTGGTACCGTCGATCTAAAAAATCCAGCTGAGGGTTGCTAGGGCCGTGCACTAAGCATCCGTATTCACTCTTCAGGTTTTCGACGCCGCCGACGTGATCGAAATGATGATGAGTAACAAGGATCGCCTCTAGCTTTTGCCCCTGGGCCAGAAGGAAGTCACGAACAGGTTGCGCTTCGCCTGGATCGACCACGATGACGGCCTCATCTGAAACCGCTAACGCCCAAATGTAATTGTCGCTGTAGGCCGGGATGGGTACCGGCTCGTAAAGGGGTAAGGAAGCATTCATGGTCAGATTCTTCTTCTATTTCTTGTACTTTTCTAGAGTTCTTTTTTTGCGTTTTCAAATTGATGAGCAAGCTTCACACTGAGCTTTCACCGCAAGCGACTGTAGTAAGACGTGTTACAGAGGCGTTGCTTCTGCGCCTGGAGCTAGCTACTCTGGACCTGATGAAAAGGGAAGCTGGGCCTCAGTCTATCGATATTTTGCCGGCACTGGAAACCTGGTACGAAGGGTATCCTGCCGATGAAATGTGTGCGGCGATTCGCGGTCGAATGCAGTCGATTGTCGATCGAGCGTTTGGCTACCATGTGTTGCAGATTGGCCCGCTTCCGAACATCGATCTTGTAGACACCTGCCGCATCAACCATCGGATTCACGCGAGTACCGCGCGCGCTGCCTGCAGACCAGGTTTGCATTGTCACGGCGACGAGCTGCCATTTGCCAGTGACAGCATGGATATGGTGGTCGCGTTTCACGCCCTCGAGTTTGACGAACATCCGCACGGTACGCTGCGCGAAGTACAAAGGGTTTTGCGGCCTCATGGCCAGCTTGTGATTATTGGTTTCAATCCGGTCAGTCTATTGGGCGCTACGCTTCAGGTTCGACGCTGGCGTTCCCAACCACCATGGCGCGACCATCGACCCGTTCGCGTCGGTCGGCTGACCGATTGGCTTCATCTTCTCGACTGCAAGCTTGAGTCGGTAAACTATTTGTATCCGATCCCGCTTCGAGGCCGAGGGCGAGTTCACGCTTGGGTGAGTGCTGTGGATGCATGGGCAGCTCAGCGTAAGCTGCCGGGCGGAGGCGTTTATGTGGCGCACGCGGTCAAGCAGATAGCCGGTATGCGTAGGCCCCGCACCTTGCCCGTTCGGGCCCGAGAGCGTCTTGTTGGACTCGCGGTCGGACCATCACCAACGCCTCGAGAGCCTCAGCTTGGAAGCGCAGACGCGGCTCGAATTACCGTTAGCGAGAGCGCTAACGATTCATGAAAGAAGTAACTCTCTACACGGACGGGGCCTGCAGGGGTAACCCGGGGCCGGGAGGTTGGGGCGCAATTTTAACTTTCGCGGGCAGGGAAAAGGAGCTGTTTGGGGGAGAAGATCCGACCACGAATAACAGGATGGAACTGACAGCGGCAATCGAGGGGCTTGCTGCGCTAGCAGAGCCTTGCCAGGTTGAACTCTTTACCGATTCCACCTACGTCATGAAGGGTATTACCGAGTGGTTAGCCTCTTGGAAGAAGCGAGGCTGGAAGACCTCCGCGAAGAAACCGGTAGCTAATGCGGACCTGTGGCAACTTCTCGAAGAGCAGAATACAAGGCATCAGGTACAGTGGCGTTGGGTTAAGGGTCATAGCGGTAACCCGGGAAACGAACGGGCAGACCTGCTCGCCAATCGCGGCATCGACGAAGCAAAGTCCTAATTCACTCGCCATAGAAGTTTTGGGGGAAGGCCGTGCGCCAGATTGTCTTGGATACGGAAACTACTGGCCTAGAGGTGTCTCAGGGTCATCGCATTATCGAGATTGGTTGCGTTGAGATTCAAAATCGACGTTTGACCGGGCGCCATTTCCATCGCTATATCGATCCGCAGCGCGACATTGACCCTGGGGCGATTGAAGTGCACGGAATAACCCGGGAGTTTCTAGCTGACAAGCCCTTATTCGCCGCAGTGGCCGAAGATTTTCTCAAGTTTGTCGACGGTGCGGAGCTGATCATCCACAACGCGCCTTTTGATGTGGGCTTTCTAGATCAGGAGCTGAGTCTGGTTGATGCGACCTTCAGTGGTCTTGCGGACCGCTGCGAGGTAACAGACTCGCTACTGATGGCCCGAGACAAGCATCCAGGTCAGCGCAACAGTCTCGACGCGCTGTGTCAGCGCTATTCTGTTGATAACTCGGGACGGGAGCTGCATGGAGCGCTCCTCGATGCTGAGATACTCGCCGATGTCTATTTGGTTATGACCGGCGGCCAAACGCTACTGGCTCTTGGTGGAAGTGAAGACAGCAGCTCGCGACGAAAACAACAATATAGCGATGCGCAGCGGATTGATCGTCCTGCAAACTTGCGTGTGCTTCGGGCAACGCAGGAGGAGTCCAATGCGCATCAAGAAATGCTGCGCAAAATGGCAGAAGGTGGTACACCACCGCTTTGGAGCATGGAGTCTTAAGGCTGCCTGAGCGCAGTTCAACCGAGCCTCATTTAGCTTGCTCCAGCCGGACTAGTTTAAACCCGATCTAGATGGCTGGAATTAGACCGTTGCCAACCAGCTTCAACAGCTCCGATCAGATAAATAGCATCACACAAGCAAGTCCCACACCACCTAGCACGACCGTATAGGGCACGGCCATTATCACCATGCGCCCGTAGCTGAGACGTATAAGCGGCGCCAACGCAGAGGTCAGCAAAAACAAAAATGCCGCTTGTCCGTTCGGTGTCGCCACGCTGGGTAAATTGGTGCCAGTGTTGATTGCGACGGCAAGCTGATCAAACTCCAAGCGGCTGATGGTGCCTGCGTCTAACGCTGCTTTTACTTCATTGATATATACGGTCGCAACGAACACGTTGTCACTAATCATAGACAAAACGCCATTAGCAATGAAAAACATTGCTGGCCGCACGGCGCTATCCATCGCGAGCACCGCATCGATGACAGGCGTAAACAAATGCTGATCATGGATTACTGCAACGATTGCAAAGAATACAACCAGTAGAGCGGTGAAAGGCAGCGCTTCCTCAAACGCGTGACCTAGCTGATGCTCCTCGATGACTCCGTTGAACGCCGTGAGAAGAACGATCACCATCAACCCGATTAGGCCCACCGCAGCCCAGTGCATCGCCAGAGCAACAACCAAAATCAAAGCGGTAATTGCCTGGATACTCAGCCGAGCTACCGTACGCGCGTCCCGCTTCTCATCCGCCGCTTGCTGGTATTCTTCGAGAACGCCGCGCACATTTGCCGGCAGCATCGCACCGTAGCCAAAGGATTTGGTTAACTCTAATAGCGCGCAGGTAGCCAAACCGCACACCAGCACCGGCATTGTTACCGGCGCCATTATGGATACGAACCGTAGGAAATCCCATTCAGCGACGGTAGCAATTAGGAGATTTTGCGGCTCGCCGACCAGAGTACACACCCCGCCTAAGGCCGTTCCCACAGCACCGTGCATCAGCAGCGAGCGAAGAAAAGCTCTAAAGGATTCAAGATCTTCGTGGTGAGTATCTTTTACCGCAGCGTCATCCCCATGATCATGGCCATCAGAATGAACACCTTTTCCGGACGCTACCTTGTGATAGACGGCGTAAAATCCCACTCCAACGCTTATTAGCACGGCGGTTACGGTCAGCGCGTCGAGAAAGGCTGAAAGGAACGCAGCTACAAAGGAAAACAGCAGCGACAGAACAATCTTAGACCGTATACGAAGGAGGATCTTCGTAAACACAAACAGCAAGAGCTCCTTCATGAAGTAGATACCCGCGACCATAAACATCAGCAACAGAATGACTTCAAAATTCGCTTCAGCTTCGTGATACACGGTTTCCGGACTGGTCATCCCTAGCACCACAGCTTCTATCGCCAGCAGGCCGCCGGGCTGGAGCGGATAGCAGCGCAGCGCCAGCGCCAGTGTAAAGATGAATTCCCCAATGAGAATCCAGCCGGTGATAAATGGTCCAAAAACGAATAAGAAAATCGGATTAAGAAGTAGAAATCCGATGATGGATTTTTTGTACCAATCCGGTGAGGAGCCCAGAAAGTTTTGCCATAACGCCTGCCCTGGAGAAACGCCCATGTCTTATCCTTATTCAGTGCCGCGGCAAAGTGTACGTTACACAGCGCTCTACGTGCACCGCTGAGTATACGGATCAATCCAATTTGCCGGTTTTTT